>CAMOVV010000083.1 GCA_946627685.1 uncultured Bacteroidales bacterium | reverse complement strand
GATGAAGGAGTAGGATGACATAACGCTATATGCGGAGACTGAAGCTCAGGCATCGCTGAAAAAGGCGGACCCGAATCTTCAGTCTCCGTTTTTATATGGCTGTCAGAAGCGAACCTGAGTCTTCAAGTCCTGCCTTTATATGGCTGTTAAACGCTGTAATTGCGGTAGTTGGGGCCGAAACGCTCGAAGGCGGCCCTGTCCAGCATTTCTCGGTCGTCGGGATGGGCTATGCTGATGAGCAGCTTCGCCCTTTCCTGAAGGGATTTGCCGTAAAGGTCCACGGCCCCGTATTCGGTGACAATCCAGTGGGCGTCGGCGCGCGGAGTGACCACTCCGGCTCCCGGATTGAGCGTGGGGACAATTTTGGTCTGGCCGTTTTTCGTGCGGGAGGCGAAGGCCGTCACGGATTTTCCTCCTTCCGACATGGAAGCTCCCTTCACGAATTCCAGCTGCCCTCCGGTGCCCGAGAAAATGCGGGTGCCTATGGAGTCGGCGCTGATCTGCCCCGTGAGGTCTACCTCCGTTGCGGAGTTGATGGCCATCATGTTGGGATTGCGGGAGATGACCCAGGGGTCGTTGGTGTATTTGATGTCCCTCATTTCCACCATGGGATTGTGGTCGATGAAGTCATATACCTCCTGGCTTCCGAGAAGGAAGGAAGCCACCACCTTGCCTTTGTCAATCGCCTTGCGCGAGCCGTTGATGACCCCGGCCTTTATGAGCCTCAGAAGGCCGTCGGCGAACATTTCCGTGTGGAGGCCGAGGTCTTTGTGGTTCCTGAGCTGCCCTGCAAGGGCGTTGGGGAGGGCTCCGATTCCCATCTGGATGCAGGCCCCGTCAGGGACGAGCTCGGCGCAGTTCTTTCCTATGAGGACTTCAGTCGGCGTAGGCTCGGCGAAATCCTTGGTAATGAGGGGCGTGTCGTCTTTTACCACATAGTCGAACCTCTCCAGGGGGATGAGGTCGCCGTAGGCGAAAGGCACGTGGGGATTCACCACCGCGATGGCCGTCTTTGCCGCTTCCACGGCGGCGACTGAGGCGTCCACGGAAGTGCCGAGGGACACGAAGCCCTTCTCGTCTGGAAGGGACACCTGTACCATCGCGACATCGCAGGGGAGGATGCCGCAGCGGTAAAGCTTCTGAGATTCACCAAGATGCACGGGAAGGTAGTCCGCATATCCCTGGTTGACGCTGGGCCTGACGTTGGGTCCGATGAAAAAGCCCTGGTCGAAAAGGATTCCCGTGTATTTGGGGTCGGAGTAGGGGGCGGGCCCTTCCGTGTGGAAGTGGTGGAACCTGACGTCCCTGATTTCTCCTCTGTCCGCCCTTTTTACGAGGGCCGCGATGAGACAGTGGGGCACGCTGGCGACGCTGCTCAGGTGGATGTGGTCGTGGGATTTGACGGCCATTACGGCCTCTTCGGGGGTGGAAAAACGGATTTCTTTCATGTTCAAGGTATGTGGACGGGGACAAAGATAAGCCTTTTTTGTAAATTTGCCGAAAATCAGACCGCCATGCACACGAGAAAGGAAAAATTGGAACAGTTCGGCCGTCTTCTGGACATTATGGACACCCTCAGGGAAAAGTGCCCCTGGAACCGCTCCCAGACCAACGAGAGCCTCCGGCCCATGACCATCGAGGAGACCTACGAACTTTCGGACGCCGTCCTCAGGAAGGATGACACCGACATCAAGAAGGAGCTAGGGGACATTCTCCTGCACGTTGTCTTTTATGCCCATATAGCCGAGGAGGAGGGAAAGTTCGATATGGCGGACGTGGCGGAAAGGGAGTGCGAAAAGATGATATTCCGCCATCCTCACATTTTCGGGGGAGGAGAGTCGGAAGGCCTCACAGAAGAGGAGGTTGCAAAGAACTGGGAACTGATAAAGACAAAGGAAAAAGGCGGTAACCGCACCATCCTGGGAGGAGTTCCGGACAGCTTCCCTCCCGTGCTCAAGGCCTATGCCCTGCAGGACAAGGCGAGCGCCGTGGGCTTCGACTGGGAGAAGAAGGAGGATGTCTGGGACAAGGTTGACGAGGAGGTCGGCGAGGCGAAGGAGGCCGTGGAGGAGAAAGACCCCGGCCACATGGAAGAGGAGTTCGGGGATGCTATGTTCGCCCTTGTCAATGCCGCGAGGCTCTATGGGGTTGACCCTTCCCTGGCCCTTGACAAGGCCTGCGCGAAGTTCAAGAGGCGGTTCACATATCTTGAAAACCGGACGAAGGAGAGGGGCCTCGACCTCGGGAAGATGACCCTCGCCCAGATGGATGCCATCTGGGATGAAGGAAAGGCCCTGGGGCTGTAGGACGGAGGCCCTTCCTTGCTGGAAATTTTGAAGTTAGCGGGGATTTTGGTACTTTTGCGAGATTTAATACTAAACCAAGCCGATGCCTGAGTATAAAATTATTGAAGTTGTATCCGGAAAAGATCTGGACAGGTTCATTTCTTTCCCTGACGATTTATACAAAGATTGTCCCCAGTATGTCCCCGCCCTCCATTCGGACCAGAGGAAGGTGCTCACGGACGGGGTGTCCACCGCCAGGTACTGCCCCCATAAGCTGTGGCTCGCGGTTGACGGGAACGGAAAGGTGGCCGGCCGTATCTGCGGCATGATAAATCCCCGTTACAACGAGCATTACGGCACGAAAAGGGCTCGTTTCGGCTGGTTCGACACCATCAACGACATCGAGGTGGCCCGCCTTCTTATCGGCACCGCCGAGGCCTGGGCCCGCGAAAACGGGATGGAGGAGATTCACGGTCCCCTCTACTACAACACCCTCGGGAAGCAGGGAATGCTCTTCGAAGGATTCGACAATATCCCCCAGTTCAACACCCTTTACAATTTCCCCTACTACAACGACCTGGTCACCGCCCTGGGGTATGAGAAGGAGTGCGACTGGATCCAGTACAAGATGCCGGCCGTCCAGGAAATCCCCGAAAAGGTGATGAGGGTGGGCAAGATGCTTTTCGACCGCTACAAGCTCCATGAGGGCAGCATCAACAAGATGAAGAAGGACCCCGTGATGGTGAAGCGTTTCTTCGAGGCCTACAACGAAAGTTTCTCCTCAGCCGTGCACAATTTCGTCCCTCTCACCGAAGAGGAGATGCACGAAGAGCTCGGAGACGTCATCAGGCTCCTCGGCGACAAGACCTCCGTCGTCATCCTCGATGAGAACAACGACCTTGCCGCCTTCGCCATCTGCTTCCCTTCCATTTCCAAGGCCCTCCAGAAGGCGAAGGGAAAACTTTTCCCCTTCGGCTGGTTCCATCTTCTGAAAGCGTATCACAATTACGAGCTTATTGACCTGATGCTCAACGGCGCCGTGGAAAAATACCAGAATACTGGGGTTTCCGGCCTCTTCCAAATCGGAATGTCGGAGCGGTGCCGCCGCAACGGAAGCGTCTGGACCGTGACCAACCCGCAGATAGAGACAAACAGCGCCGTGAACGCCTGGAACAAATACAACCACGAACTCTATATGAGGCGCAGGTGCTACCTCAAGCACTTGTAACTGTCCCCGGGGATTTTCCCGGGCCCGTCAGTTTTCAATCATTTTATTTTTAACCCCATATAGAAATTTAATTTTATGGCAGCAAGCAACGCGCTTATAGACAAGATACTGAGCCTTCAGGAAAAATACGCGAAACTCCAGGAGCAGCTTTCCAGCCCCGAGGTGGTTTCGGATATGAAAAAGTTCGTCCAGCTGAACAAGGACTACAAGGAGCTGGAACCGGTCATCAAGGCCGGGATGGAATACAAGGGGATGGTGGAAGAGCTCGCCGAGGCGAAGGATATCCTTATGAATGAGAAGGATGAAGAGCTTCGTGAGATGGCCCGCGCCGAAATAGCGGACATCGAGCCCCGTATCCCCGACATGGAGCAGAAGATAAAGATTCTCCTTATCCCCGCCGATCCCGATGACGCCAAGAACGCCATCGTGGAAATCCGCGGCGGCACCGGAGGGGACGAGGCCGCCATCTTTGCCGGAGACCTCTTCCGCATGTATGCCAAGTTCGCGGAGGTGAGGGGATGGAAGCTGGAGATAAACGACGAGGCCCCGGGCACCTCGGGAGGCTACAAAATGGTCGTGTTCAAGCTTTCGTCCAATTCCGACGGAGTCTATGGCACAATGAAATACGAGTCGGGCGTACATCGCGTGCAGAGGGTTCCCCAGACCGAGACGCAGGGCCGTATCCAGACCTCGGCCGCTTCCGTGGCCGTTTTTCCCGAGGCCGGCGAGTTCGACGTCACCCTTGACATGAATGACATCCGCAAGGATACCTACTGCTCTTCCGGTCCCGGAGGACAGGGGGTGAACACCACCTATTCCGCCGTCCGCCTCACCCACATCCCTTCCGGCCTGGTGGTGCAGTGCCAGGAAGAGCGCTCCCAGATCAAGAACTTCGAGAGGGCCCTCGAGGAGCTTCGCACGAGACTCTACAACCTTGAGCACCAGAAGTATCTGGACAGCATTTCCGCCAAGAGAAAGACGATGGTGTCCACGGGAGACCGTTCCGCCAAAATCCGCACCTACAATTATCCCCAGTCCCGCGTTACCGACCACCGTATCGGCTGGTCCACCTACAACCTCCCCGGTTTCATGGACGGTAACATCCAGGAGTGCATCGACCAGCTGACAATCGCAGAAAATGCCGAGCGCCTGAAAGAAGCCGGCGAAGAGGAATAATTTATGAAAAGAATCGCCTTCACCATTTTGGCCGCCGCCCTTTCAGTTCTCGCCGCGGCCGCGCAGAACCGTTCCCTGAAAGAGGTTCAGCAGGATTTCGTGGACCTTCGTTTCGGAATGTTCATCCACTACAACATTCCCACCTACACTCCCGAAGACTGGCCGGACCCGGACGCTCCGGCCTCCCTTTTCAATCCGTCCGGGCTTGACTGTTCCCAGTGGGCCCGCGCCGCGAAGACGGCCGGAATGACCTACGGCTGCCTCACGGCCAAGCATCACAGCGGGTTCTGCATCTGGGACACCGCCACCACCGACTACAGCGTGATGAACAGCCCCTACGGAAAAGACGTCGTGCGCCAGTTCGTCGATGCCTTCCGCGCTGAAGGCCTCGGGGTGATGATTTATTATTCCATCCTCGACACCCACCACCGCCTGCGTCCGGGGTATATTTCTCCGGAGCACGTGGACATGGTGAAAGCCCAGCTGAGAGAGCTCCTGACCAATTACGGGAAGGTCTCGGCCATCATCATAGACGGCTGGGACGCGCCCTGGAGCCGTATTTCCTATGATGAGATTCCTTTCGAGGAGATATACTGCATGGTGAAGGAAATCCAGCCGGAGTGCCTTCTCATGGACCTCAACGCCGCGAAGTACCCCGCCGAGGGAATGTTCTACACCGACATAAAGTCATACGAGCAGAACGCCGGCCAGCACATTTCCAAGGAGACAAACACCCTTCCCGCCCTTTCCTGCATGCCCTTGCAGAAGACCTGGTTCTGGAAGGAGTATATGCCCTCTTCTCCCGTCAAGGACCCCGCGATGATAGTCCGCGACAACATCGTTCCCATGAAGGACGTGTTCTGCAATTTCATCCTCAACGTGGCTCCGAACCGCGATGGCCTGATGGACGGCAACGCCCTTGCCGCCCTGAAGGAAATCGGCAGGCTGTGGAAGAAGGAAAAGTCCCTTCCCGTCCTCGGGAACGTTCCTGCCCCCTTCGTGTCCCGCAACCTTGCCAAGGGGCGCAGGACCGAGAGCAGCTGGAGTTATGACTGCAACATAATGGACCTCGCCACGGACGACAGTTTCCGCACGGCCTGGATTGCCCATCCCCTCGTGGAAAACCCCTTCCTCACGGTTTATCTTGACTGTGAACAGAGCGTCAACGCGGTATCCGTCACCCAGGCTTCGGGTATGGACGGGCTGAAAGATTTTTACCTTGAATACAGGAAGGCCGGACAGTGGCATCCCCTTGTGGAATGTCGTGACGAGGGCAGGGTGAAGGT
>CAMOVV010000082.1 GCA_946627685.1 uncultured Bacteroidales bacterium | reverse complement strand
CAAGCAGTTCCAGCCCTTCGGCCCCGGCAACCAGGCCCCTGTCTTCCTCACCGAAAACGTCTATGACGACGGCAACGGCCGCAAGGTGGGGGCCGGGGGAGTCCATCTCAAGCTTGACCTGATACAGGAATCACAGCCATACAGGCAGATTCCCGCGATAGGGTTCAACATGGCCGATCTTTACGACTACATCAAGGCCGGCAACCCGATGGACGTCTGCTATTCCATCGTAGAGAACTACTATCGCGGCAATTCCACCATCCAGCTCCGTCTCAAGGATATCCGTGAGAGGGAGGAGTTCATTTAGGGTTTTACCCGCACGAATACGTTTCCGTAGGGGGCTATCTTCAGGGAAGATGTCAGGCTGCCGGTCTGCTCGTCAAGCACGTTTACAGGTATGAAAGGCATTCTGGCGCCGTTCCCGTCAAGGAGCGTCAGGTTCGCCTCCCTGCCGGCTGTCTCGCGGACGTTCAGCAGAATGTTCCCGTCTTGGGCCGGTACTGCCCCGACCAGGATAAGGTTCTCACTTTCAATGCTCAGCGCCGAATGTTCCCTGGCTCTTTCACGGACCGCTTCAGCGGGGACTCCGGGCTGAACCCTGGAATAAACCGGGGTGCGGTGGCTCTGGCCGAAAGCCCAGGCGTCGCTCTCCGAACTTCCGGGAAGCGAGGTGAGGGCGTAGTTCCAGCGGAATTCCCCTTCCTGGAAAGCCCTGAAGTTGGTGAACCAGTAGTTGTTCATCACCCACGAGAAGAAATGGGTCTTTTCATGGGCATGCTCTTTCCTGTAGGGGTCGTTCATAAGCTCTCCCATCATGAAAAGGGGAACTTCGTCCGTGCTGACAAGTACCTGCATGTCACGGTTCCTTGCGGTAACGAAACTCTGCACCGTGTTCCAGCCGGCCGTCGTTCCGGGAATCTGGTTCTCTCCGGCTATGAGAAGGCCTCCGGGCACGTCGAATGCGAGTTTTCCGTCTTCCACCCCGAAGGGGAAGGCCACGTAAATGCCGGTGGGCTCCGTCTCAGGCAGCCGCTTGAGCCTGTAGGAAAGGTCGATGCGCTTGACTCTGTTGTGCAGTTTCACGTCAACCTTCACGCCGAAGTCCTTGTCGCATCCTTCCAGGGTACCCACGAATGAAACCGTAGTGTACATGTCTCCGGAGGTTATGCCGGTAAACTTCACGCTTTCAAAGCCTTTCCTGGAATACTTGTCAAACCTCAGCTTGTTCATCTGGCCGCGGTCTCCTTCCATGCTTTCGTATATAAGCTCGCCGAGGTTCCAGGACGCATCCGTGTCGAGAAGTTCCTTCCCCAGCTTTTTGTCGAAGACCGAGCTGATTCCGCCCTTTTCCGGGTCGAAGGTCAGGCGGTAGAAGTCGTTTTCAACGGGTTTTCCGTCCCACTCCGACTTCGCGGGAATGTGGGTGGAACCGCTTCCGAGCCTTATCTCATAGGTCTTGTAGCCCATGGCGGGGATGTCTTCGGCCCAGACGGAGAAATACCGTCCTTCGCTTCTGACGGATTCCTGCTGGACTGCAAGGGCTTTCCCGTCGGCGCCGGTGATCTCGAACTGGGCGCCGGGGGCGACCAGGGAGTTGTCGATGAAAATCGTGCAGAGGGTGGAACGGGAGGTTCCGAGGGTGTTGAAAAAGGTCACCGTGGGATAGGTGGAACGGTAAAGATTCCCCTGGAGGCGGCCTGCGGCGGTTTCATACATCATCTGGGTGTTCTTCAGGGCATCCCAGGCGTAAGAACCCTTCTCCGCCCACTGGACCATGGAGTTCTCGCAGCCGGGGTCGCTGATGCTCTCGGCCGCGCCGAAGGTGTGTTCGTCATAGAAAAGGAGGTTTTTCCTGATGCCGTCGAGGTTGGAGCCGTATCCGGCGGCTCCGCTGTCTCCTTCGAGAAGGGCCATGGACAGGAGACCCTCCACGACGGATGCGTCAGACTGGGTCTTGCGGGAAGCGGCGGTTTCCCTGGCCGCGGAGCCGAAACCGTCGGTCCAGTAATCGGGGAAGGCGGCCCTGTACACGGGCAGGCTCTCGCCGTATTCCTTGTCTATGCGGCTGATAAACTCGCTGACGGTGGCGCTGCGAAGCTTCGGCCAGGCGTATTTCTCGTTCCAGTTCCTTATCATGTCGCATTCGGCCGGGTTGGGAGGGGAGTTGTCGGTGAAGAAACCGGAGTACTGCACTGCGACGCAGGGGTAGGGGTAATCCGCGCAGCGCAGTTTCTCAAGGTATGAAAACACTCCGGCCTCGAATTTTACGGCATCCCCCTTTTCGATTCCCCAGTAATTCCCGGTGTTGTAGTGGTCGCTGCGGTAGGAAATGAGGGAGCGGCCGGACGGGGATTCCCAGCGGTACACCGTAGGAATGTCGAAAGGAACTACGGAACGGGTGGCGTTGGAGCCCATTGAAAGGTATTTCACGCCGGCTTCCGGAAGAAGGTCCGCGAGGCACCAGGCCACGCCGTTGACGTCGTCCTGCATGGCCGTGCTGACGGGAATCCCGAGCTGCCTGAATCTCCTGACAGGCTCCAGGAAGGTCCTGTAGTTGCCTTCCCCGGAGATTTCCGACATGTTGAAATACATGGCTGTGACTTCTATGAGCCCTTTCTTCACATAGTCGAGGAACCGGTCCACCTGCTCCTTTGGACGCACCTTCAGCCATTCATCCACCGCCCAGGAAGCCTCGCAGGTCCATCTGAAACGGGCGTCGTCCGGATATGAAGCCGTGGCGTCGCAGTAGTCCAGGGCGTAGTCTATGTATCTCAGGTGCTCCGTCAGGATTTCCGTCTGGGGCTTGGTGTAGCCTATGTCGGTGTGGACGTGCTGGACCAGATATATGGTCATCTTATGAGGCTCCGGAACGGAAACTTCGGCCGAAGCGCCGGTACCGAAGGTTATGACCGCCGTCTTCCCGGCCAGGCTCTCAGGCACGCCGCCTGAAATGACATTCTCTCCCGGAGAGAGGGTGACGGCATTCTTTTGGATTCCTCCGTCGTACGACCACCATGTCTTGACTTTCCGGCGGTTGTCGTTGGTGACGGTAAGGGTGACCGGGCAGAGCAGTTCTTCCGGGGAGGAAGAGCGCAGCAGGGCCGGAGCCGATGATGCGGAAACGACGGTTACGCCACCCGGCCCGGAGGCTGGCGCCGGGCCCGTGAGGGACATTGCCGCGAGCAGCAGGGAAGTCAGGATAAGGTTCATAGTTGCAAGGTGTCAATTATGTGGGTTTGTCAGTATTTCAAGTATTTCGTCGGAGGACTCCCCGTAAGTTTTGCCGTCGGTGTCGATGACTGCCCGGGCGGCGCCCTCGTAGATATCCTTCCTCTTGGCCATCAGGTCTTCAACCCTCTCCCGAAGGTTTTCCCCTGAAAGCATAGGACGGCCTTCCTCCGCCCCCTTCAGATTCTCCACAAGGGTATCCGCAGAAGCCCTGAGGTAGATGCAGAAGGTCTTTTCCTCCACCATCCCGGCGCACTCCGCTGTCGTCAGCGTCCCTCCTCCCAGCGCCAGCACTGCCGTCACCGGCGGAGCCTGTTTGTCAGCGGGCCCTGAAGGACAGTGCCGCGGGGTCCTGTCCAGGAAATCTGAAAGATACATAATCTCGAGGTTGCGGAAAAGCCGTTCGCCGCCGCTCGAAAAAATATCGGGAATGGACCGCCCCTCGCCCTCTTCAATCAGGGAATCAAGGTCGAAAAACGGGCAGCCCAGCCTCCCGGCAAGTACCCTGCCGATGCTGCTCTTCCCGGAGCCCATGAATCCTGTCAGGGAAACAATCATCAGAACAGGGTGGGCTCGAAATCTATGTCAAGGTCGAGAGGAGAAGGAGAGTCGTCGTCTCCGCTTCCTTCCTGGACGTCAGGGATGACGGGTGACTGAATATCAGGAGATTCCGCCTGGATATCAAGGGAAATGGGGGCTTCGTCCACGCCCTCGCCGGAATCTTCCCCGTCCTCGTCGCCGGCGCTCTCGTCAGGCAATGGCTCTATGAATTTCACGGCCTTCAGGTCGTAGGAATGACACTTCTTTCCCTTTGCCGCAAGGCCCTTCTTCGCGATAAACTCCTCGGCCAGATAATCTTCAGGCTCCCTGTGGGCATATTTTCCGTCGAAAATGACCTCGAACCTCGGATGGGTGTCCTCGCTTATATCCACAAGGTAGGACCCCTTCGAGTCGGAGATGAAGGAAACAGGGCTGTTGTCGCTTTCCGTGAAGGAGAACCTCTTGATATAGAACGCTTTGGCCCCACCGTCCCAATACAGTACGGTGTAGGTCAGGCTCGGGTCGAACTTCCGTATCTTCAGCACCTCTCCCTGATAGCGGTTGCTAAGGTCGAAACTGGTGGTATAGTAGGTTCCGCCCTTGAAGATGGCAAGCACCTTGTCCTGCCCCTCGAACTCTCCCAGCAGCACGCCCCTGCCGTCCTCATTAAGCTTCTGTATATCAGCATCGTACCAGATATTCTTCCCGCCGATGGTAGAAACTCCCTTGGACTTCATGACAATTTTCTGGATGGGATTCTTGCTCACAAGGTTTCCCCTCGAAGTCTTGCCCTTTATGGCCAGGGTGGAGAAATCATACTCTATCGAAGTCTTCTTGAGCTTCGGCCTGGGCCTCAGGTTGATTCTCACCGTCTCGGCCTCGCCGTTATGGTTGACCGTGAACCAGAGGATGGCCGAACCGGGGGTGCCCATGGTGAGGTTGTACTCCTTGTCGCGGGTCACGCTGGTGATGGAACACCTCTTGGCGTAGGTGAGGGCCGACTTCCCCTCGCGGTAGATGAGGTTGTAGATGGTACGGTCGTCCCCGCGGTTGAAAACTCCCACGTACAGGAGGTTCTTTGCAAAGAACTCCTTGTCGGAAACCTTTTTCACCCAATACCTTCCGTCTTTGGCGATGACGATTATCTCGCTGAGGTCGGAACAGTCGCACACATACTCGGCGTTGTCGTCCTTCTTCAGGCCTATTCCCACGAAACCCTCCTCCATGTTGGCGGAAAGCTTGGCATTGTTGTTCACCACCTTCGTGACAGCAATCTGCTCGAAACTGGTGACCTCGGTAAGCCTCGGCCAGTTAGCTCCGTATTTTTTCTTCAGGCTCTTGAACCAGTCTATGGTAAACTTCGTGATATGCTCGATCTGGTCCCGGACCTTGTCGATTTCAGCCTCGATCTGGGCGATTTTCTCGTCCATGGCCTTGGTGTCGAACTTGGAGATTTTCCTTACGGGCTTCTCGACGAGCCTGAGGATGTCGTCCATAACGATTTCCCTGCGCAGAAGGTCCTGATACTCCTTCATTTTGTCGAAGATGTCCTGCACCTGTTGCTCCCAGCTCTTCTGGTCCTGCTCAAGAATTTTATACACGCGGTTCTCGAAGAATATCCTCTCAAGGGAGTCGTAGTGCCACTCGTTCTCGAGTTCGGCGAGCTTTATTTCCAGCTCCTGGCGAAGAAGGTCCCTGGTGTGGTTGGTGTCGTAAATGAGGATGTCCTTGACGCTGAGGAACTGAGGCTTGTGATCGACGATGACGCAGGCGTTGGGCGCTATGTTCACCTCGCAGTCCGTGAAGGCGTAGAGGGCGTCGATGGTCTTGTCGGGGGAGACGTCGTTGGGAAGGTGGATGACGATTTCCACCTTCTTCGTGGTCAAATCCTCGATTTTCTTGATTTTTATCTTCCCCTTTTCCTTGGCCTTGACGATTGAATCCTTGATGATTTCGGAGGTCTTGCCATAGGGTATCTCGGTGATGGCCAGGGTGTTCTTGTCGATTTTCTCAATTTTGGCCCTGACCTTCACGCTTCCGCCCCTGTGGCCGTCGTTGTACTTGGAACAGTCGGCGTAACCTCCGGTGGGGAAGTCGGGATAGATGGTGAAATCCCTCCCCTCGAGGATGTCTATGGAGGCGTCAATCAGTTCGTTGAAGTTGTGGGGAAGAATCTTCGAGGCCATTCCGACGGCGATGCCTTCGGTGCCCTGGGCGAGCAGCAGGGG
>CAMOVV010000081.1 GCA_946627685.1 uncultured Bacteroidales bacterium | reverse complement strand
GGTGGACGAAGCCGCCCGCAAATTTCTCACCCCGGCATCCAACTTTCCCGTAGAAGTGCTCATGCTCAGGGACGACGACATTCCCCAGGCAGTCGCATCAGGTGCAGCCGACCTCGGAATCGTCGGCTACAACGAAGTGCTGGAAAAGGGAATGGACGTGAAAGTCATAATGAAACTCGGCTTCGGCGGCTGCCATCTCTCCCTCGCGGTTCCCAAAAACGCAGAATACAACAACCTGTCATGGTTCGAGGGGAAAACCGTGGCCACATCCTATCCAAATATCCTCAGGAACCATTTCCGCACCTTCGGCATCAACGCTGAAATCAGGACGATAGCGGGAAGCGTGGAAATCGCCCCGACTGTCGGGATGGGAGACGCAATCTTCGACATAGTTTCCTCCGGGGCCACCCTGGTCACCAACGGACTCAAGGAAGTGGAAAGGGTCGTGGACTCCGAGGCCGTCCTCATCTCGTCGGGAGAACTGTCGGAAGAGAACCGGAAGCTTCTGGAACAGATACAGTTCCGCTTCGAATCCATTAAAGGCAGCAGGGGCAAGAGATACCTCCTCATGAATATTCCCGACGAAAGGATCGAAGAGGCCATCCGCATAGTTCCCGCAATGCGCAGCCCCACCGTCCTCCCCCTCGCCCAGAAGGGCTGGTCGTCGCTCCACTCGGTCGTGGATTCAGACGTGCTCTGGGACAAAATCGAGCAGCTCAAAAAGATAGGAGCCGAAGGTATCCTGGTTCTTTCCGTAGAGAAAATGGTACTTTAGATAACCTCTCTTATGCAATTATATATCAATCCATCACGGGAGGAATGGAGCAATCTTGCCAACCGTTCCCTGGCCGACGACCCGGACATAGAGGAAAGGGTAAGGTCCATCATTCGCGACGTCAGGGAAAACTCGGACGAGGCCCTGCTGCGCCTGAGCAGGGAAATTGACTCGGTAGAACTTTCTTCCCTTGAACTTTCCAGGGACGAAATCGACTCGGCCTGCAGGAAAGTTTCGCCGGAGCTCAAAAACGCCATAGGACAGGCCGCGGACAACATTAGGGCCTTCCACCAGGCGCAGAAGCGCGCTCCCGTGGAGGTTGAGACCTCGCCGGGGGTGAAGTGCGTCTGGAAGAGCGTTCCCATCGAAAAGGTCGGCCTCTACATTCCCGGAGGGCGGGCTCCCCTTTTCTCCACCGTCCTGATGCTCGGAATCCCCGCCTCGGTTGCCGGCTGCAAAGACGTGATACTCTGCACTCCCCCGTCAAAAGATGGGGTCTGCCCCGAGATTGTCTATGCCGCGTCCGTCTGCGGCATCGACAGGATTTTCACTGTGGGAGGGGCCCAGGCGATTGCGGCGATGGCCTGCGGGACCAAAACAGTGCCCCGCAGGGACAAAATTTTCGGCCCAGGGAACCGTTATGTCATGAAAGCCAAGCAGATACTTAGCGTGTCGGACGTTGCCGTGGACATGCCCGCAGGCCCTTCGGAGGTGATGGTGATGGCAGACCCGTCGGCAAATCCCGCATTCGTGGCCTCCGACCTTCTGTCCCAGGCCGAACACGGGCCGGACAGCCAGGCCGTCCTACTGTGCCACGACGCCGGTTTCGCCCGCGAGGTTTTGAAATTCATTGAAGCGCAGAAAAAGGACCTCCCCAGGCTTGAAACCGTGGAAAAAGCCCTTCAGAACAGCTTCGCCATCGTTTTTCCCGACACCTCGGACATGGTGGACTACGCCAACTTCTATGCCCCCGAGCACCTTATAATCTCGATGGAAGACGCCGGGACGATTGCCGAAAGCATCACCGCCGCCGGCAGCGTCTTCCTTGGCAACTATTCCCCGGAGAGCGCCGGAGACTACGCTTCCGGCACCAACCACACCCTCCCCACCTCCGGATGGGCGCGGTCTTTCTCCGGAGTAAGCCTCGACAGTTTCACAAGAAAAATGACCATCCAGGACATTTCCCGGGAAGGCCTCGCCAACCTCGGCGGCACCATCATATCAATGGCAGAAGCCGAAGGCTTGCAGGCTCACGCCAACGCCGTCCGTATAAGATTGACAAACAACTGAGCATGAAAGATATACAGTCTGTCCTGGCCCTCGCCAGACCCTGCATAAGAGACCTCGAGCCCTACTCCACCGCCAGGGACGAATACACCGGCGGCGACCTGGGGATTTTCCTCGACGCCAACGAAAGCCCCTACGACAACGGGCTGAACAGATATCCCGACCCCCACCAGAAACTTCTGAAAGAGCGCATCTCTTCCATCAAGGGGATTCCCGTGGAGAACATCTTCCTCGGGAACGGCAGCGACGAGGCCATTGACCTGTGCTACAGGGTCTTCTGCACTCCCGGCAAAGACAAGGCCCTGGCCATAGCCCCAAGCTACGGAATGTACTCCGTGGCGGCCGCGATGAACGACGTTCCCCTGAAGAAGGTGCAGCTGAAGGACGATTTTTCCCTTGACACCCGGGCCATACTCTCGGAGAGAGGCGCCAAACTGCTTTTCCTCTGCTCTCCCAACAACCCTTCGGGCAACTCCTTCCCCCGGGAAGAGATTCTTTCCCTGGCTGACAGTTTTCAGGGAATCGTGGTAGTGGACGAGGCTTACATAGATTTTTCCCCGGCCCCTTCCCTCGCCGAAGACATCGGCGGACACCCCAATATCATCATCCTGCAGACGCTGTCCAAGGCCTGGGGACTCGCAGGGCTCCGTATCGGACTTGCCATCGCCGCGGCCCCCGTCATAGAGCTTTTCTCCAAGCTGAAATACCCCTACAACATCAACGGTCCGGCCCAGCGGACGGCCCTCGAAAGGCTCTCCCCCGAATTGAAGGCTTCTCACGTCAAAGAAATTCTTAGGGAGAGGGAAAGGCTTGAAAAAGAGCTCCCCGCCTTCCCCTGCGTCCAAAAGGTTTACCCTTCGGACGCCAATTTCCTCCTGGTGCGGGTTGATGACCCGGACGGCCTCTACAACCTTCTCATATCCAGCGGAATAATCGTCCGCAACAGGTCCCGGGTCAAGGGCTGCGAAGGCTGTCTGAGGATTACCGTCGGCACCCTGCAGGAAAATTCCCGCCTGCTGGATATCCTTCGGGACCCGGCTGCCGCAGTTCCGGCAGTTTTCACCCCCGGAGAGCGGCATGTCGTCCTTTCGCGAAAGACAAAGGAGACAAATGTCACCGTGGACCTCAACCTTGACCGTCCGGGCTCCGGATGCAAGGCGGACACAGGCCTGAAATTCTTCGACCACATGCTGGAACAGATTCCTAGCCACGGAGGTTTCTCCCTGAACGTCAAGGCTGAAGGAGACCTGGAAGTGGACGAACACCATACCATGGAAGATGTGGGAATAGTGCTGGGAGAGGCCCTTCTGCGCGCTCTCGGCACCAAGGCCGGCATCGAGAGATACGGCTTCGCCCTGCCGATGGACGAGTGCGAGGCCACAGTCCTTGTCGATTTAGGCGGAAGAATTGATTTCCAATGGGATGTGGAGTTCACGAGGGAATATGTGGGGGACGTTCCCACCGAAATGTTCAGGCATTTCTTCCAGTCGGTCTGCCACAACGCCAAATGCAACCTGCACATAAAAGCCGTCGGCGAGAACAACCACCACAAGGCGGAGGCTGTGTTCAAGGCCTTCGCGCGGGCGCTGAGGATGGCCGTGGCAAGAAGCCGTTTCCCCTATGAAATGCCTTCCAGCAAAGGGTTGATTTAAGATAAAGAAAAACTTCCGATGATTGCCATAATAGACTATAATACAGGAAATCTACGGTCTGTCAAAAATGCTCTTGCCAGACTTGGGGCGGACTTTGCCGTCACCTCCTCGGAAGAGGTCGTCCGCTCCGCCGGAGGGGTCATCCTTCCCGGGGTCGGCGAAGCGTCTTCCGCAATGGAGAGGCTGCGGGCCACCGGCCTGGACAAGGTGATTCCCACCCTCGAAGCTCCCGTCCTCGGCATCTGCATCGGAATGCAGCTCATGTGCCTGCACAGCGACGAGGGAGACGTGGACGGAATGGGGATTTTCCGCACGAGCGTGAGGAGGTTCTCCCCCGAAGACTCCTCCGCCTCCGAGGCCGTGAAGATTCCCCACATGGGTTGGAACACGGTTTCCCGCCCGGACTCCCCTCTTTTTGACGGCCTGCCGGATATGCCCTGGCTCTACTACGTACATTCATACTATGCGGGGCTTTGCGAAGACACCTTGGCCACAAGCGTTTACGGCTCGAGGACATTCAGCGCCGCCCTTTGCAGGAACAATTTTTACGGAGTGCAGTTCCACCCCGAAAAAAGCGGCGACGCCGGGGCAATGATTCTTTCCAACTTCATCAGAATGAGCCTATGATCAACATAATCCCCGCTATCGACATATCCGGAGGAAAATGCGTCCGGCTCACCAAGGGAGACTACTCCAGGAGCAAGACCTATTTCGACGACCCTCTCCAGGCCGCCGCCCTTTTCAAGGATTGCGGAGCTGCGAGACTCCACCTCGTGGACCTCGACGGGGCGAAGTCTTCTTCCCCGGTCAACCTTTCCGTCCTTGAAAGAATCGTCCGGGGCACAGGAATGGAAGTGGAATTTGGCGGAGGGATAAAAACCACGGAATCAATTCATTCCGTCTTTTCAGCCGGGGCTTCGCACGCCATCTGCGGGAGCGTCGCCGTCTCCTCGCCGGACCTTTTCGACTCCTGGCTCAGGGAGTTCGCCGGGAAGATTATCCTCGGAGCCGACCACCGCAAGGGCTTCATCGCGGTGAAAGGATGGCTGGAGGACACCGGAACCACGGTGGAGGACCTTCTTTTGCGCTACCCCACCCTCGAGAGCGTCATCTGCACCGACATCTCCCGCGACGGAACGCTCTCCGGAGTGGATGCCGCCTTCTACTCGGCCCTCCAGGGAAAATTCCCGGGGATTGACGTCATCGCCAGCGGAGGCATTTCATCGATGGAAGATATCGCCCTTCTGGACTCTGCCGGAATCAAGGGAGTTATTGTCGGGAAGGCGATATATGAAGGGAGAATAACGCCGGAGGATATCCGTAAATTCATGGAAAATGCTGTCTAAGAGAATAATACCCTGCCTTGACGTCAAAGACGGGAGGACGGTGAAAGGGATTCATTTCGAGAATCTGAGAGATGCCGGCGACCCGGTCGAACTCGGGGCCAAGTATGCCGCGGAAGGGGCGGACGAGCTGGTCTATCTGGACATAAGCGCCTCACACGAAGGAAGAAAGACCTTCACCGGGGTGGTAAGGAGGATTTCCGAAGCCATAGACATTCCGTTCACCGTGGGAGGAGGCATTTCCTCCGAAGACGACGCCGCGAGGCTGCTCGACGAAGGCGCCGACAAAATTTCCGTCAACACGGCCGCAGTGGAGAACCCCTCCCTCATCTCGGAAATCGCTTCCAGGCATGGTTCCCAGTTCATCGTATGCGCCATCGACGCCCGCCTGATTGACGGCGTCTGGAGGGTCACCACCCACGGCGGCAGGAACATAACTGACAAGGAACTGTTCTCCTGGGCCCTCGAGGCTCAAAACCGCGGAGCCGGAGAGATTCTTTTCACATCAATGGACCACGACGGCAGCAAGCAAGGCTATCCCTGCGAGACCTTCGCCGCCCTGTGCTCTTCCCTCAGCATTCCCGTGATTGCATCGGGCGGGGCCGGGAGCGTGGACGACATAGCCGAAGTCCTCACCGCCGGAAAGGCTGACGCAGCCCTTGCGGCAAGCATCTTCCACTATGGGGAAATCACGATTACAGCCCTCAAGAAAGAGCTTTCGGCAAGGGGGATAACAGTTAGAGTGTAACTATAATCAAATTCAAATACAGCTATGGAATTCAAGGATTTAAATAACAATAAAAACTCCGAAGGGCTGATTCCAGCCATAGTTCAGGACGCCCGCAGTCTCCAGGTGCTAATGCTCGGGTACATGAACGAGGAAGCTTTCAACAAGACAGTCTCCACGGGGCTTGTCACCTTCTACAGCAGGGACCGAGGCTG
>CAMOVV010000080.1 GCA_946627685.1 uncultured Bacteroidales bacterium | reverse complement strand
TGTTGAAAGGATAAGGAACGCCCGCTGCAAGGATACCTCCTTCGGAGCCCTGTCTGCGGACGGCAGGACCTCTTCCTCCTATTCTTCTCTGTTCTCCACCGTCGTCTCCGGAGAACCTGCCGATACCGACTTCGAAGCCAGGCTCTTCAGGGAAGTGGACCCGCATCCTTTCGTTCCTGCCGGAAATGATTCTGAAATCGCCCGCAGGGCTGAGGAAATAACCTCCATCCAGGTGGCAGGACTCGTCTCCCGCCTCGCGCATATCGGTTGCAAAAAAGCCGTCATAGGCATCTCCGGAGGGCTTGACAGCACTCTGGCCCTGCTGGTTACCACCCTCGCCTTCGACCGTCTGAGACTGCCGAGGAGCGGAATCATCGGAGTCACCATGCCTGGATTCGGCACCACCGTGAGGACCCATTCGAATGCGACCGACCTTATGGCAGCCCTCGGAATAACCTCCAGGGAAGTGTCCATAGTTCCGTCCGTGTCCCAGCATTTCGAGGATATAGGTCAGGACCCGTCCTGCCATGACGTCACTTACGAGAACGCCCAGGCAAGGGAGAGGACCCAGATACTGATGGACATCGCGAACATGGAAGGCGGCCTGGTGGTGGGCACCGGCGACCTTTCCGAACTGGCCCTCGGCTGGTGTACGTATAACGGCGACCACATGAGCATGTACGGAGTAAATGCGGGAGTCCCGAAGACGCTCGTGAAATACCTCGTGAGGTGGGCAGCTCTGAACCGCTTTGCGGATGTCTCCCCGGAGGGCAGGGGAGCCAGGGAAATTCTCCTTGACATAGTTGATACCCCCATCAGCCCCGAGCTGACGCCGGCGGGAGCCGACGGCAAAATTGCCCAGAAGACCGAAGATCTCGTGGGCCCTTACGAGCTCCACGATTTCTTCCTGTATCATTTCCTCCGCGGCGGGGCTTCTCCGGCCAAGCTTTTCTTCCTTGCCAGGAAGGCTTTCCTGGAAGGAGGTCCCCGGGAAGGATTCAGCGGCCCGGAGGGAAAGGCCGTGAACTATGATGCGGACACTATCCTCAAGTGGCTCAAGGTGTTCTGCCGCCGTTTCTTCTCCCAGCAGTTCAAGCGCTCATGCCTTCCCGACGGTCCTAAGACCGGCAGCGTCGGCATTTCCCCGAGGGGAGACCTGATGATGCCGTCAGACGCATCTTCCGCCGTTTTCCTGCAGGAGGCGGAAGCCCTGAAAGGAACGCTCTAAAGGTCCACATCCCTTATCGAACCGTTTTCCCAGCCGGCGATTTGAATCGAAAAGTCGCCGCTGGCGAAGTCTATTCCCACAGTAATGTCGTCCAGGCTGCTTTTCTGCCAGTCATAGCCAGACTTCTCAATGAGTCTGCCGAGCGGGACCGAGTGGACGCGGCCGTCTTTCTTGCCGGTGAGGGTGAGGGTCAGGGAAGAGTCTTTCTGCCTTGGAATCCTGGCCGAGAGTTTCGGGCCGCCCGAGGGAGAAGGCTTGCAACTGAATCTCCCTTCCACCGGCGCGAGGGTGCGTATGTCGATGCCGGACACGTTGCCTTCAAGAGTCATCTCGTAGGGATACTCCTCCCATGTCCCGTTCGGAATCTCCAGGTCAAGACGGCAGAATTCCTTCCTGAAATCAAGGTTTACGACAGTCTTTTCCCCGTAGCAGGAGGCCATGTCCGAGCCTATGAAAAGCGGATCGCTTTCCTGTCCCTTCGGAATCATCAGGCGGTCTCCCTCCAGGACGGAAGAAGACGCTCCTCCGAAGTAGCAGACCCGGTTCTCGCCCTTTACCACCTTCACGACATGCTCGGAAGGCTCCAGTTTGAGGCTGATTGTCTCGTCCGAAAGAATAAAACCTTCCCTGTAAACCCTTGCCCTGAAAGAGTCTGTCATCCCTTCAAGGGCGTTCCTGTAGCTTAGAGTAAGAAGGCAAGGGCAAGGCCCCCGGTCCTCCTTGACTCCGCATGACGGCGCGGTCGCCGAAAGAAGGACGGCCAGGACTCGCAGAGCCATAACCCTGAGCCGCGGTGTGTATGAAAGTCTTGTCCTTGCCATGGCGACAGTTGTTACAGGGTGGGATTGACGGCCGGCATCTCCACCCAATCTGCCACCGATACCGTAAATTTGACGTCGGCCGCGGTCACGGGATTGTCATCCGAGGTGCTTCCGAGGTGGTTGATTGTGATTGACTCGAAGGTATATACCTTGTTGGCTTCAATCGGCGCGCTGATTTTTCCGGAGGCGTCCTTCGGGTTGATGGTGATGGGGTAGTAGTATGTTATCGGACTCTTCCCTGTAGGAGTGAAAGTCGCCTTGATACTGAGCCTGGAAGGCCTTGCGGACCATGTCGAACCGCCTCTGGCATCGTCGTTCACGTATTTGTTTGGCAGGATGTAGAACCAGCTGGTGCCGTTGTAGGGGGTTGTCTTCAGGTCGGTGATGTTGGTGAAAGCGGTGTGCAGGGAGGCGAAGGTCCCGTCCGAGTATTTGAGTTTGTTGTACCACTTTATCGACGCCCAGTCCGTGAGGTCTTCCGATGCCGTCCTCTTTACGTAATTCACCTCTCCCGGCGCGTTGAGGATGTACATGTCGTTGAGGGCCAGGGTTCCGCCTGCCTTGAAGCCGCTTCCCAGGACTATCTTTTTCACGATTACCTTGGCCACCATCCTCTTGATCTGGACCTTTACGTCCGAACTCGCCGTAATGTCCGATTCGAGGTAGCCGTACATCGGAAGGCCGGTCGTGGACTTTATTGTGTTGAGGTCGAATTTCTGCGAAATGAGCATGTCTTCCGAGGTGACGGAACTCATGGCGGGAGCGTTGGCGATTACGTGGATATGCTTGCCCTTTCCCACGGTACATTCCAGGGTGAATTTCCCGTTGGCGTCGGCGTCGGAGACGGAGAACGATTTTCCGGCATCCCAGGTGCCGTTGGAATTGAATACGAAAATCTGGATTTTCCCTTTGATGGTTCCGCCGGTTTCATAGTCCGAAGCCGCCTTCGACATGGTTTCACCGGGAATCTCGAGCGAGAGGGAGACGGTGGCTTTCTGAGTGTCGTCCCGGAGAATCCCGGGCGTTTCCTCAAGGTCCTTTTTGCATGAGCAGAGCGCCGCGACTGCGGCGAGGAAAATGAACAATAATCTGTTTTTCATAATTTTTTGAGGTTTATAAATGAATGATATATAAGTGGATAATGGTTATTCTTCTTTGTTCAGGCCGTATTCCTTGATGAGCCTGGATATTTCCGGGTCCAGGTTCCCCCTGTGGATGAAGGAAGGGTCCAGCCGCACAGCCCTGAGATATCTTTCCACCGCGCTGCGGTCGTCTCCCGTGCGGGCGTGGACAAGGGCCATCATGTAGTCCGTCGCGGCCGTTTCTTCGAGGTCTTTGAGGATGTCCATGGCGCTTGCGTTGTAGTCCATGGCGCAGAAGGCCAGGGCACAGTTATAGTCCCGGTACGGTCTAAGGAGGGTTACGGCCCTCTCGTAGTCATGGTCCTTCAGGGCCTTGACCCCGTCCGCGTAAACGCTGTCCACGACCGTCGTGTGAATCGTGTCCTTGAGCATGCCCTTGCGGTGGAGGTGGAAGTCGAACTTCACGGTTCTGAGTCTCGGGTACAGGGATTCCCTCATTCTGGTGTACCCCTCAAGCTTGTGAAGGGCGGCCTCCCTTTCATCTGGAGACAGGCCGGACGCCCGGGCATATTCCACCTTGTCGGAAGGGGATAGAAGGCTGTCCGCATGCACCAGGGCGTTAAGCATGTCCCAGTTTTCGGGATTGTTCCTTGAAATGAATTTTATCTCTCGCAGGAGGCTCTTTTCCGCTTCCCAGGTGCCGTCCAGGTTGAACTCTTCCGCCATTCTCAAAAGGGAGTCCCTTCTTTGGCGGATGAAGGCGTTGAAGTATCCGGAAACGGCTTGGGACCGCTTCAGGGAGAGTTTTTCATTGAAGGCCCAGTCTCCTTCGGGAGAGCAGGAAGCCGTGACGATGATGGAATCGAGTTCGAATCTGGAATCTTCCAGAAGCGAAGTGAGGTTCCCTGCGATCCGGCCTATTTCCCTGCCGTTGTTTCCGTATTTCCCGTCAACCTCCCATCCGCCGGTGGGGAAGTCTATGTAACATGCGGTGTTTGCCTGGGCGTCCCTTTCTATGACCTTGGTCAGATACCTTTCGCTGCCTTCGGCAAGGGAGCTCAGGGAACTGATATAGAAGGTGAGGGGCTCGCTCCGCGGAATGTCATAGATGCTTTTGTCCGCCTCGAAAATTTCGCCTCCGAGCCTGATTCCCACCTTGCGGAGGGAGGGGGCCGTGCGGATAGTCTGTACGTATTCGTAGGTGAAATCGCCTCCGTTTCCGGTGATTACCGTATCGAGCCTGAGCCCTTCGGTGACGATGGGCACCTTTACATATTTGCGGAGCATCCTGTCTTTTGCCGCTATCCTTTTGTCGTTTCGGCGGACAAGATATTTCAGCGTGTAGTGTTCTACGGCTTCTTTTCCGGTCACTCCGAAGGCGGAGGCAAATTCACTGTCCGATACGGCCGTGGAGTCCTCACGGAAGGCATATACCTGGGGAAGGTTCCTGCTCAGGAACACTTCCAGCTGGCGGATGTCCAGGAATTCGACGGAGTCCGTGACAATCCGGCTCAGGAATTTCCGGTATTGCTGGTATCCCTTAAGCTGTGATTTCCTGTAGTCCTCCCCGGTAATGATTACGGGGTCGAGGCGGATGCTGTCCCCGAGCATGAACATGTCCGGGTAGAGACGTATCTGCCATTTCCCGTCCTGCATTCCTTTCGGCACCGAGACCTGGAAGCGGAGGTCCACTTTCCCGTGTCTCTCGGCCACGTTGCGGAACCTCGCGGTGACGACGGCCGCGTCGAGCACGTCCGTTGCCACCATTTCCCCGTCCTGGTCCCTGACCGCTTTCATGATCAGCACCTGTCTCCCGTCGAAGTCCTCCACCTTCAGGGTGTCGCGCCGGATTCTCGAAGTGTCGATTTTGGGCAGAAGGTCTTCCCGGGGAAGGGAAATCGTGGCGGCGAGCTCGCCGCGCCGCACCTCATCCGCTTTCCGCCCGCTTCCGCAGCCGGCGGCCGAGAGCGCCAGAGCCGATATTATCAAGAGTTTTCTCACGGCTGCAGGCGGATTCAGCGGTTGGACTGTATCTGAGGCCTTTCCTCGAGGACTGACAGTTTGTCGGCAAGTACCTCGTAGGAAGTTCTTTCCGCTCCGTCGGGAGTCACGTATTTCTGGATCCGGTACCTGCCGGACACATACACTCCGCAGCCTTTTTCGATGAGGGAGACGTCGGGGATGTTTTTGCCCTCCCAGGCCTGGACGTTATGCCAGGAGGTCTCGATAATCGGCTCTCCGTTTTTCCCTTTGTAAATGTAATCGGTTGCCAAAGAGAATCTTGCAACTCTTTTTTCTCCCACTGTACGGACGTTTGAGTTCCCGACTATGCCGCGGAGCTCGATGCGGTTCAGCTGTTCCATTTTTGAAATTATTTATAGTTTATGACTCAGGTTCGGCCCGGCCGTCTTGGCACGTGACCCGGTTGCAAAGTAAGCCCGGTTTTTCCGTTCGTGAAAGCCGTGAGCCTCCGGAAACCCGTTTTTTTGATTTTTCTTTCCGTTTCCGTCTTTTTCTTCCGGCCTGCAGGGCTGCCTTCCGCCGCCGGAAAATCTATTTTATCCTGAAAATAAATTTTCCGGTAAAGGAAAAGTGAAAAAAGTCCGTTATACCCCCGGGGAACCGTTTATCTTTTTGGATGCTTTCCAGCCCCGGGCGATATTCGGAGAAAAAACAAGAAAGGTATGAAGGGAAGACAACTTTACGAAACGAACGGAGAGCGAAGGTGCCTCGAGTGCGGGGAGCCTCTTGCGGAATATGGCCGCAGGGACAGGAAGTTCTGCTGCCCCCATTGCAAGGACGACTGGCACAACCGCAACCGGAGAGACCTCCGTTCCCTCAGGATGAAGCTGGAGACGGCCCTCTCGAGGAAT
>CAMOVV010000079.1 GCA_946627685.1 uncultured Bacteroidales bacterium | reverse complement strand
TGTCAGAAGTAGCAATCAAGATTTCAGGCAATTGAGTGTTTTTTTCCATAAAGCAAATCTATATAACGCAAATATGGGTAAAATTTTCCAAATCCCGAGGACGTTTTGGGTAAAATTGTCGATTTTGGCCTCTAACTTTTTATACTCGCTATTCCCTGCTCCAACCACAGAAAAGGACGCTTTTCCAAAGAAATTGAGGCTCAAAAAGGACGCTTTTCCAAGTTGGATGTTTGGATTGAAAGTTTATAGGTAAGATAAACGGCAGAGAGAAAATAAGCCAACTAATTGAAAATCAATTAGTTGTCTTGTGTCCCGGGCGGGAACACTAACTTGTTGGCGGAAATAATTGATAATTAAATAATTATCGCGGAGATTTGTGATTATAGGGTAAAATTTGGGAAACATTTCTGTCTGTTAGTGTCTTTTTATTGCGTTATATGTCAGTAAGGGAAGAATGACGCTTCCTTTTCATAAAATAGAATGTTTGTAACTATTATTTCAGGAATTCCGAAGGTGTGCTGCCTGTGACCTTCTTGAACAATCTGCTGAAGTGATGAGGATATTCGAAGCCCAGCAGGTCGGCCACTTCGCCAACGCTTAGCCCTTTCATCAGGAGGTTCTTGGCTTGATCAATCACAAAGCCGTGGATGTAGCCGATGGCTGTCCCGCCTGTAAGGCCCGGATGAAGGCCGAAGGACTGGAGAGCGCAGAGCAGCTGCAGAGCTATATGATTCGAAGGATGGAGCGTTTTGCCAACGGGCACGGAAAGCGCATTATCGGCTGGGATGAAATCCTGCAGGGAGGCCTGGCGTCGAATCCCTTCCCTAGACTTACAGTTTGGCGTGATAGGTTTTGCCGGAAGGCAGGGTAAATGTAATCTCGTCAAGGGCGATTGCGTCGTGGCGGATGCAGAAGGATGCGTCCTTCAGCGCGTCATCTTTTATCTGCTCGAAAGCCTCTTTGAAGGCTTGTGCCTCGGCAATGGAGATGGGGAGGGAGAAGCTGTTCCAGGAGGCAGGCTTGAGGTAAACGGGGAAGCATTCTTTTTCGGAGTCATATCGGCCCAGGCTGATATTGACGTCCTTCTTCATGGCCGAAAGGTACATTGATTCCGTCTGGGCGCCCATCTGTTCTTCCAGATAGGCTCTTTGTAGCTGAGGGTCATTGGTCCTGGCTTCAAAATGCTCCTGCTTCTCGAATTCTCCCTTTTCCTTCAGCAGTTTTTCGGCCGTGTTCTGATACCAGATGCTGAAAGCAATCTCCTGATAGGTTTTCAGCACCTGTTTCACCTGAACCGGATCAAAGTATAGCAGCGGGATGAGCACTTTCCCGTCCTCGTGGACGACTCCGTATTGGCCGTCCTTACCGGCAATGACGGGTGTTTGGCCGGCGATTCTCCTTTGCGGGCTCAGGAAATCATATCCTGCAAACCTGGGTACCGGGATCATGTCTTTATCCACGGCGGCATAATGATAGTCGGAGAAATCTCTCTTGTTCTCGTGATAGTCCCGGAAGGTCCCGCCCATAGTATCATAGTCCAGGCACCACATGAACGTCCCGTCCTCCGAAGGCATCAGATGAATGATGTCTTTTCTCAACAACTTCCCGTCCAGGGTGTACAGGTCGGAGGCCATGAATAGGATGATGATTTCCTTTCTGGGGACAGTAGAGGTATCGATCCATTTGCTTTCGGCCTTGTGCCAATGACAGAAAAGGCCGAAGTCGCCGAACAGTTCAAAACGCTCTCCCACGAACGGATTGGGCGAAGGCTCTATCCGGAATATGGGTTTCAGCTGGTTCCCGTCAATCTCGTACAGGCCCATCCGCTGGCTGAACTGGGTGACCCCCTTTTTCGCCTCCGGATTGGGCCAATACCATCGGCCGTCTATCAGCAGTTTCCCGTCCAGTTCTTTGGGCGTATCCTGCTTGGAGGAATCGAAGAATTTGATTCTTCCGGCATTGTGCTGTCCCACTTTTTCCCAACTGTCCTCCGAAGTGTATTCCGGACGTTGTGCGATGAGCATGGTATATGCCGGGAATTTGTTCTTTTCCAGCAGGTTGGCCATCTTCTGGTCGATGGGGCCCAGGATATACTCTCCTGTTATTTTGTTTCGGATGGTAATGGCCCTGGCCCCGCCCGTTCCTGGCAGATATCCTCCGTCAAGGGCCACGACATAGTCTCCGTACTCCCAGGTGTCACGGTCTTCAAACAGCTGATCGATCCAGTAGGCAAGGTTGGCTTGGCGGTCGGCCACTTGCGCTGCGCTTAACACGGGCGCGTCATAGGAAGATGATTTCGACTGCTTGGGTTCAAAGGCCGATGCTACTAGACTGGACAGGATGCTGCCGAGGGCGTTGATGCCGGCATCGGCCGCCGTAAAAGCGGGATCGTTCCTGACAGAGCTGCCGGAAGAGGCCGCGCTTCCCGAGCTGGCGCTGCTGCTGCCGTACACATAAGGGCAGTCACTGCGATGCGATTCTCCGGTTTTTACCCACCCGCAATGATAGCAGTATTCGGCCACCTTTTTGGGATTGGACGGCGCAGTAACACTGGTATTTTGGGCATAAGCGTCAAACGATAGGGTTTCTAAGACAACGAGCAGAATGGACACCAGGCGTTTCATATCAGAGGAGTATTAGTGTTCTAACAAAGGTAAGAAAATAATTGAATAATACGTGTATTCTTGGTAGCTATTGAAGATGTTCTTTATCAACTGGTTGAATTATACCAGCGGCGTATTCAAATAATGAACGGAAAATGCGACCAAATGCGACCAAATTTGGTGAATAGAAAAATTAAAGACTTTATAAGTGCTTGAAAATTAGCAGTTTACAAAGTTTTTAATGTGCCTCGGGCGGGAATCGAACCCGCACGGCCGTTTCGGGCCAAGGGATTTTAAGTCCCTCGTGTCTACCATTTCACCACCAAGGCATTGAGCCATATCCGATTGCATCTTGGGAAGGGGAGCGGGTGACGCATCGGGAAGGCCGGTCCTTTTTCCACCGGCAAATATAGCAAAAAAGAAGGAATCCTAACTTCCGCCCCGGATGTGAAGCAGGCGGGCGACATCTTCTCTGGATATGCCGAAGCAGCGGGCGAGCTGGGGTACCGTCGTCTTCATTGTATGATAGACATATAGAATCAGCCTTGCCTTCTTTGACGCGGGTAAATCTGAAACCGTAGTCAGGAACCATCGTAATGAAATTGAATTGATTTCCTTGAAAAAATCGGCATCCGTCTTCATGATTCTTGGGGCGACAATCAGTTTCTGGGTCATTTCCGCAGAGTTGACAAGTCCGATGCATTTATAGAAAAAGGAGGCGTCGCGGTTGAATGCCATTTCGAGATAATCAATGTCACAGGCGCTGTCCGGTTCCAGTTCATGGTTGGCATTCAGCATCCAGGGCACTTTCCTCAGACTGTCGCCCGTGCGCATGATAGCCCGGCTCTCCCGCTTTGATAACGAGGCCACCGGAAGCCGGTAACCGGATGTGTTCCCTTGCCGGAAAAAGGCCCTGAAACCGGTCCATTTGTAGTCCAGAAGGGACGTGGCTCCATTATCAAAGGCATTTCTCGGAATGTATGAAAGCACATTCCTCAGATACGGGAGAGTGTCCACGGCCAGAATGCAGACGTCCGTTCCTTTTAGCACCTTGGTTTCGCCATATCGTTTCCTGAACAATTGAGAATACGTTCTTTTTACCTCTTCCCCAAAGGCTTTTGCCTCTCCAAACGTTTTTGCGAGCACGGCGACATGGGCGTGGTTTGATACTACGGCATAGATTATTACGATGACATCCTTCCGCAGGGAGCAGACAAAAATACACTTCACCAGTGTGTCGCAATCCTCGTCATCCCTGCAGATGATATTCTTTTCCAGACCTTCGAAACTGACGTGGAAAGGGAATACGCCGCTTTTCATGCCGGAAGGGAGCTGCCGCATGACGGCCTTTATATATCCCATCTGTCCAGGCTGTTAAGGTGAATGGATCCCTGTTCTTCGGAAGGTCGCGGGGCCGGTGCGTCCCCATCAAAAATGAAAGCAAAAAAGTTTTTCATGTTCAAGGTATATAAGGTTTCATCACGAAGATAGCCATTTTCTCCATGAGGTGCAAGGGAAGGTGGGCAAGATGGAAGAATATGGCCGGCACCTTGCCCGCAAATCGCGTCCCCACTGCTTTCGGCGTGCAAGGTCCCCCGTATATAATTCCACCTTGCCCGCAGGGAACCCATCCCGGAGGCAGGAAAGGCCCGGAACGCTCCACGAGCAGCCCCCAGCCCGCAGGGGACCCGTCCCAGAGCCAGGAAAACCCTCAGCCAGGAAAACCCCGCAGGCAGCCCCCCCCCCGCAACCCTACCCGAGCAGTTCCTTCAGTTCGGAGGCGTGGAGGCCGGGGAGGATGATGTGGTGGTTCCCGATGGGGTCGGTAAGGAAGTAGCGGGAGGCCTCGGCGGGGAGCTTCAGGACGGCCTGGGTGCGGCAGAGATTGGGCCTGGCCTCGCACCGGAGGAGTTCACCCTCGCAGATGAAATGCCTTGAGAGGTCGCCGTTTACCTTGAATACGGTGACGGGACCGGCGGGCAGATAGCCCCTGATGCCGACCCCGATGCCCGACTCGAAATGGGTGTCAAGAGCAAACCCGTCCACCATGTCCAGAGGAACGGTGCAGTGGGAAAAGACCATCTCGCCTGTCTCGGGGTTGATGCTCGAAGGATTGGCCTGGAAGCCGCTGACACCGGTAACCGCCCGTCCTGTCATCATGGAAAGCATGGCCGGAACGTCTCCCTCGCAGCCGGCCACGAATCCTTCTGAGTTTAGCCTGGCAAGGGCGAGACAGCCGGTGTTGCGTACCGCGGAAAGAAGGTCGAAACATCTGATGGTGAAGCCGGAAAGCCCGCGTTCCTCTATAATCGACCGGAGGGCCTTGTATATCCTGAAGGCGCCGGGAAGCGATTCGAGGACAACCTTTGGCAGCTCTTCTTCGTTTCGTCCGTCCACGGCCCGCAGCGCTTCCTCCGCGTTCTCTCCGATGGAGTTGTATCTGTCCAGCAGCTCCTCCATGGGAATGTCCTCGATGGTGATTCCCAGCCTGCGATAAACGGCGTCTTTATCCACGCCGCTGGAAATCAGCCAGTCGGAAGGCTTCCCGATAACCCCGAGCCTTGTGTCTTTCAACATTCGGCGCCCCCGTGACACCTTTTCAATGGAGAGGATGCGGGAGCGGATATAGGACGCCTCGCCGTGGATTATCTCGCCGGAAAGGCCCTGCTGCCTGAGATAGGAAAGGATTTCCATCGAGGCTGCGAGGGAGTTGTTCCTCCCCGAAGTCAGAAGGTGAAAGCCCGTGGAGGAGGCTTCCCGCAAGGAGGGCAGAAGGGCTTTGAACAGGCCTTCGGTACCTCCTGTCCGCACGAAAATCAGGGACGGCCCGCTACCGTAATCGTCGAAATCGTCCCCTTTGAGGGTGTAGTCAACATTCAGGCTGTCAAGAAATTCCCGCGTGGAAGCATCGACGGAGGCCTTGTCGTGGAGGGGGGATGTCAGAGTGTATATCGAAACCATGGGTCTTATTCTGTGAGAGGGTCGCAGGTGAGGCCGATGCCGAGCTTTTTGAATACCTTGCGGTCCACCTCGCTGAGCATCACCGTGCTGTGGACCTGGCATCCTTTCAGGAGCGGCAGGCAGGCGAGGGCCTTTTTGCAGTTTTCGTCAAAGAGGCTGAGCATGGAGATGGCCACGAGAACCTCGTCGGTGTGCAGGCGGGGGTTGTGGCCGTGGAGATAGGAGACCTTGGTCTTCTGGATGGGCTCTATCATGTTCTGGGGGATGAGCTTGAGGGCGTGGGGAATCCCGGCGAGCTCTTTCGTCGCGTTGAGTATCAGGGCGGCGCAGGGGCCGAGAAGGGGGCTGGTCTCCGCGGAAATGAGGGTGCCGTCTTCCAGTTCGATGGCGGCGGAGGCGACTCCGGACTTTTCTGCCCTTTCGCGGGCGGCTCCGATGCAGCGCCTCATCCCCGAGTCAATCCCGGCCTG
>CAMOVV010000078.1 GCA_946627685.1 uncultured Bacteroidales bacterium | reverse complement strand
ACGGATGCCGAGAAAGACGGCGCCATGCTTTACTCCGGTGACGACGACCCCCGTCTCACCAGGGTGGGAGGTTTCCTTCGCAGGCACCATCTGGACGAACTTCCCCAGCTCCTTAATGTGTTTGCCGGAGACATGTCCTTCATAGGATACCGTCCCGAGCGGCAGGTTTACATAGACCAGATTATGGAGCGTAATCCGAGGTACGCCTACCTCTACCAAATCAGGCCCGGCGTCACCTCCTACGCAACGCTCTACAACGGATATACTGACACCCTGGAAAAGATGCTCACCCGCCTCGACCTCGACCTCTACTACCTCCGAAACCAGAGCGTGTGGTTCGACATGAGGCTGCTGGGACTGACTTTCCTGAGCATAGTCAGCGGAAAGGAATTTTGACGGAAAGAAGGTGGGTAGATGGACAGGACGGAGACAAATAAAGAATGGTTCGCGGCGAGGACGCGTTTCGGCCAGGAACTTGTGGTGAAACGCCGCCTTACCTCGTCCGGCATCGACCATTTCATCCCCGTCACGAAGGGAAGGGACTACCGCGGGAAGCTGAAGGACCGTCCGCTCATAAGCTGCCTGGTGTTCATCCATGCCTCGAAGGAGGATGCGTGCGCGCTTAAGACCGAGGGGAGCCTGCCTGTGAACTACCTGTTCGACTACGCCAGGCATACGATGCTCTCCGTGCCGGACAAGCAGATGGATGATTTCATCAAGGTGCTGGAAGCGGGCTTGGAAGAGGGAGGCCTCGTGGACCGTCCCCTGCAAGTGGGGGAGAGAGTGAGGGTGACATACGGGCCGCTGAAGGGAGTGGAAGGGAATGTGCTGGAGATTCAGGGAAGGCTGTATGTGGTGGTGGGGCTTATAAGCTGCCTCTTTGCGAGGGCCAGGGTGCCCCGGGCCTGGCTGGAAAAGTGCTGAGAAAGCCGTGGCACATGTTTTGAATTTTATTGGGAATTTGAAATATAGTTCAAGTTTTAAGGATTAATAATAAAGAATTGATTGTGAAAAGATTAGAGTATGCATCTCCTCGTATTGTCAGAAAGGTGGCAATAGCGGTAGAGAGCCCGGTGCTTGCCGGTTCGGTTGTTGATGACATCAACAAGGCTTCCATTGAATCTGTAGGACAGCAAGTGGAAACTAAAGATTTTTCCGGCAGTGGCTTCAACCATAAATGGGAAGAATAGGAGGACGTTTTTAGTCCAACGGGTAGTAAACGACAAATAAATAACATATATGAAATTGTACAGGTTCTGCTGTCAAGCCATCGGCTTGATTGCAATATTCTTCGTTTCCTGTAGTAAGACCCCCACGCCGTAGGATCCCGGGAGGGGGGAAACGTTACATTTTTTTACGAAAAATCTAATTTTTTTGAAATTTTTAATATATTCGCATTTTAATTGGGTATTTGGCCTTTTGAAAGAACGTAGATTCCGGCCGCTACAGCCCTATTAAATAGGTATGACTTTATAAGTGACACACTTAACAAATCGCATGATGATGCATAAAATCAGTACACAGGGCGCGTGCCTGCTGGCTGCGGCGCTTTTCCTGATTGCCTGCGCTAAAACGCAGGGACCGGAAGAACGCGGACAGGAAGGAAGCGGACAGTTAATCCGTTTTGGCGCAGTGACAAGCCCTTCCCCCCAAACAAGGACCGCATACAGCGGCGAAGAATCAGGAGGCAAAGAGCGCATAGACTGGAGACCCGGCGACTATGTCCGAATCTACAGCGACGTAGCTTATTGCGCAATGAATAACACCCAGAAGTGGGCCGATTACCGCATCGCTACGCCTGTAGTTGACCCGGATAACGCGGCCCAGAGCTGGGGCGAGATTGTCCCCATTTCCATCGACGGCATCGCCTATCACGGCGGCCTGCAGTGGGCTGCCGGCAATACGGGCATCCACAAGTTCTACAGCATCTATCCTTCTCCCAAGAGCGCCGGCGCCGGGGAATTTGACATCAGCGGTCCGTCCCTCTCCGGAATGGAGATTGCGTCTGTCCAGACTGTAGCCCCCGCGACTGTCAAGGATATCGACGCTCCAGGCACGGACATCACGGTCTATTATCCTCCGATGTCGAGCGCATACATGCTCGCCTACCTCGAGGCGGCGCGGCGAATGCAGTAGGTACCGTGGCCCTTTCCATTGACGGTTTCGTCAATCCCGAGCCCGTTGACCTCCCCAGGGAGTAGTTCACTAAAGAAGAAGATTTAAAGATGAAGAATATCAAGAACATGCAAGGTTCGAAAATTACCATAAGACTCTTTGCAATCTCATTGCTCGCCATTACCCTGACCGGCTGCCATAAGGAGCAGTTTGAGCATGAGTACGGCGGGCGCGCCGTAGCGTTCAGGTCATCATCATACTGGCAGAACAGCCTCACGACCAGGACCGCCTATTCAGGCGAGGTTACCTCCAACGTGGAGAGAATCGACTGGGTGAACGGCGACAAAATTCGCATCTGGAGCGACAAGGCCGCAACGAAAGAAGGCGACCACGACGTAGATTATGCGGTGTCTTCATACAAGACAGGAGATAATAAACAGAAGAGCGAGGCCCAGATAACATCTACCGATGCCGCCAACGGCCTTTTGTGGGACGACGCCGGCGGGACTCATGCCTTCTACTGCCTCTACCCCTCACCCGCCCTGTTCACGGGTACGGGCGCCAAGGAAGGAGGTCTTAATTTCTCATCCAACTCCACCGCGTCTTCCACGGTGAACATGACTTTGCCGAGGAACCAGTCCTTCCAGGCTCCCGCAGCCGGGGATACACTACTCAAGCCCGACATGGACTACGCCTACATGTATGCCGCCACCGCGGCCGCCCAGACCCCCACCGGAGTGAAGCTCGTGTTCAAGCCCATGTTCACGGCCTTCCAGTTCACTGTGGACAGCGGAGAGCAGCCCAGCCTCACCCTCACATCCTTCGTGCTGGAATCCGCGGGCAAACAGATTTCCGGCTCCTGCACCGCAACGGTCACCGCCTCTGACGGCAAAGCTGTCTTCGGCGGCTTTACCGCTTCCCCTTCTGCCGAGCAGAAGAGGATTAACGTGGATTTCTCCGGTTTTACAGGAGGCGGCCTCACGATAAAAAAGGACACCGCCATCACCTTCACGGTCTTTGCCCTTCCCCAGGAGAAATACGACGACCTTTCTGTGACCTTCACGACAAACAGCGGTGACAAGAAGACCCTCGCCCTCAAGTACAACGATGACGGCGTAATCTTCGAAGCCTGCCACAAGTACAACATCAAGGGCATCGGCGTTCCCGGAGAATGGGTGTATGAGGTCAGCACTATTGACCCCATTGAACTTTCATATCTCGGGACCTTGAGCAACCAGGCTGCCGAGAATGCCAATCCCACCACCTCCCTTCCCAATCCGGCATCATATACACCTCAGACCCTTAAGTCCGGTTTCGTGAGCTACCGCTACAAGTATCTTCCCGAGTCTGAAGGTTCCAGCACCTACACCCGTCAGCAGAAGCAGAAAGTTTCGTACAAGATTCAGTTCAGCCGCGACGGTTCCACCTGGTCCGACAACGCCGGATTCGGAGGCACGATGGACTCCCTGAAGATTTACTCACCCGGCAATTTTGAAGGAAGCATCGATGGTGAAGAACTGACCTTCGACCTCATGGAGCAGGTCTTCTCCACCAACGGCACCCTCGTTCTCCCCGACGCCACGGAAGAGCAGAAGGACCTCGCCACCTACAATGTCGCGACCGGCAAGAAAGTGGCCCGCTCCACGGCCAACTGTTACGTGGTTGACGCTTCCGGGGAGGGATTCAAGTTCCCCGCCGTCTACGGCAACGCCATCCTGCACGGACAGGTGAACACGTCGGCGTTCTTCCGGCAGGGAGCCGTCGAGGACGGATATCCCAATAACTACCTCGAATGGTACCTGGACCACGCGGATGAGCCAATCAAACAGCCCTATATTGTGAAGCAGCCCAGCGTGAAGTCGGCGCTGGACGGAGGCGATGAACTGGAAGCCATCCTCGTCTGGGAGAACGTGCATAACCTCATCGAGAATGTCCGCATTGAGAGCACGACCACGTATGCTGCCGACTCGGTTGCCTATGCCGAGAACCTCTACATCCTCTTCGACGTCCCCGGTACGGCCCACCAGGGCAATGCCATGGTCGCGCTGAGGCTCAAGAACTCCAAGACCATCGTCTGGTCCTGGCATATCTGGTGCTACAAGGACAAGGAAAGCTACTCCACCGGCTCCCGTCCCAATCCGCTTAAGAATCCGCTCCCGACACCCACCGGATACAAGTTGGCTCCGGTCAACCTCGGTTGGTGCGACTTCTCGGATTACTTCAAGCAGAGGAAGGGTTACCTCCGTGTCGTCCAGGAAGGGCGCGAACCCGGCGCCCCCGTACAGGTGTGGCAGAAGGAGCAGAACGTGCAGTTCGGCATGCAGCCCTATTATGTCCACGGTCGCAAAGACCCGATTCGCGGCTTTGCCAAACTGACCAACGCAAACCATGAACTCTTCTACCATGAGGACTATGCCGGTTTGGTGGATGCGACTTATGGTCTGATTGTAACCTCGTCGAGGATGACCGTCGGGCAGTCCATTCAGAATCCGTTCATGTTCGTCAGAACGGGCAACCAGGACTGGTGCGTGCGTCCCGGAGAATATCAATACAGCGGATACAACAACTTGTGGAACTCCGCCTATCTTGGGCAGACGCAGAGTTCGAACACTTCTGGCATTGAAGTTACGAAGACAATCTACGACCCCTGTCCCGTGGGATACAAGGTGCCTTCGCATGCCGCCTTCGGAGAATTTATCCCTCCCACTCCCCTTATAAAAGTGAACAATCAGCCCGCCTTTAATGTGGAGGAGGGTCTTGGATACGGTAACTTATGGCGTTACTACAACGGCGGAACGGTCGGAGACAGCAGTGACGACATCTTCTTCCCCGCCGCCGGGTTCCGCAATTCCAACACCAGCCTTTCAAATGTGGGTTCTCTCGGTTATTACTGGTGCGCGTCTGCAAAGAACGACACTTATAAGTCCGATACTCAATTGGGGTGTGTGTTCAACTTCGGCAACCAGAACGAAGGCGTTCTCCAGAATCAGCAGAAAGCCAACGGCCGTTCAATCCGCCCCGCGGTTGACCCTCAGGCCAATCTTTGACGTTGATGGTGCAACCACCGGCGGCCACGACACCGACCGCCTCAACCCCGGCAACTTCGGCGCCTGGAGATAGCCCCGGCCCGCAGCTGCCCCGGCCGACCTGAAAACAAACGAAGAAGGTCAGAACGATTACGATGATGCTTTAGAAACTATAGAATCACAGAGACTTTAGACTCTACAGAATCTCTAAAATCGTTCAGATTCTTCACTTCGTTCAGAATGACAGACAGTCTCGGAATAACGCCACGTTATTCCGAGACTCTCATTTTATGGCATGGCACAGGGCTATTCCGAGGCCAACGGCCATTCGCTCAAACAAGCCAATGATTGTCATACTGAGACAGCTCGGAAGCTTGCTGAGCTGGGGGTGGATCCGGAGATTATCGAGAAGGCCACCGGCGTGAGAATCCGCTGAATCTGTTGTGCTCTATGTAGGACGATACAGCTTCCTATTTCAGGTTGATTTCCACGACCCAGTCGGGGTCGGCTTTCGGGGAGGCGGGGGTGGTGATGGTGAGGAAACCGTCTTTGGAGAGGTTCCAGCGAAGGGGGGCACCCGTGGCGAAGTCCTTCACTGAGGCCACCTTTTCTCCCATGGGGACGGTCAGGAGGCCGTTTTTCCCGTTGGAGGGTATCTGCTTCGGGGCGAGAACGTGGAGGAAAATCTTCTTCTGCGTGCGGGTGCTCACTCCCCAGGCCTGCTCGGGAATGGAGGTGGAGGTGGTGCCGTCCACGGTGGGGGAGTAGGTCCTCATCCACTCGCCGAGCCCTTTGAGGCGTTCAAGGGCGGCTGCGGGGAGGTTGCCGTCGGCCTGCGGGCCTATGTTTATGAGGAGGTTGGAGTTCTTCGCGGCCGAGCGCAGCAGGAGGGTGATGAGGTCGTTCAGGCTCATA
>CAMOVV010000077.1 GCA_946627685.1 uncultured Bacteroidales bacterium | reverse complement strand
GCTCTGTCAGCCCGAGGAGGACGGAGCTGTAGTGAGCGAAAAAGAGGATGAATTTATCCTGGCGATAGCCCCCGAAGGCACACGCAAGCCCATAAAGCATTGGAAAACAGGGTTCCACACCATAGCCCGGGAAGCCGGTGTCCCCGTGTACCTGGGATTTTTCGACTGGGGAAAAAAGGAAGTCGGCTGCGGAAAACAGTTTCCCCTCACCGACGATGCCCGCGCCGACATGGCCCGCATCCAGCAGGTCTATGAAGACATGCACATCAAGGGAAAGAATCCCCAAAACTACGTAACCCACTAAGAGATGAACGGTTTCTACAGACGACTCACGACAAATCGCGAGAACTACATAACAACCCTGGCAAAGCTTTTCGACTACTCCACGGCGGCCTTCGAAAACAGGACCCTGTCCCAATATGTGGACGGCAGCCAGAAATACACCTACGCCTCCTTCAGGCACAAATGCCTGGAACTGTCCCACCTCATGAGCCGGTTCAACATCAGCGCCGGGGACAAGGTGGCCATCATGTCCCAGAACATGCCCAACTGGACGGTGGCAATGTTCTCCTGCGTTCCCTTCGGCAGGGTGATAGTTCCCGTCCTTCCGGACTCCTCCGAGAACGAGCTCACCAACATCCTTTCCCACTCGTCCTCGAAAGTCATTTTCATCTCGGAGCGCTGCCTGCCGAAACTCAGCCGCGAGTCCATGGACAAACTGACCCTCATCATAAACATAGAGGACTTCAAACTGATAAAGGCCGACGAAGACTCCTTCACCTGCGAAGGTACCCTCAAGGAGCCCCAGCCCGACGACCTCACCGCAATCTTCTACACCTCAGGCACTTCCGGCAACGCCAAAGGAGTCATGCTCTCGCACAGGAACCTCTGCTCCAACATCATCGCCGCCGCCCACGCGCAGAAAGCCGGCCAGCGGGACAGATGGCTTTCCATCCTCCCCATGGGGCATACCTACGAAATGGCATTCAGCCTCCTCTACCCCATCTATGCCGGGGGCTGCGTTTACTATATCCAGAAACCTCCCACCCCTTCCATCCTGATGGATGCCATGAAAAAGGTCCGCCCGACCATCATGTGCTCCGTCCCCCTCATCATAGAAAAGGTTTACCGCACCAGCATAGTCCCCACCATCGATAAAAGCCGCATCCTTTCGTGGATGAAAGTCCACACTCCGAAGCTCCTTTGCCGCCTGGTGGGACGCAGGCTGTACAAGACGATGGGCGGCAAGCTGCGGTTCTTCGGCATCGGCGGATCCAAGCTGGATTCGACCGTGGAAGATTTCCTCAACAAGGCAAAGTTCCCCTATGCAATCGGTTACGGCCTCACGGAAACGGCGCCCCTCATCTCCAACGCCTGTGTCGGCAAGACGGTGGTCGGCTCATGCGGAGTCCCCGCCTACGGGGTTGAAATCAAGCTCGACAACATCGACCCCCAGACAGGCGAAGGCGAAATCGTGGTGAGGGGGGACAACGTGATGCTTGGCTATTTCCGCGACCCCATCAGGACTAGGGGCAGCCTCACACCCGACGGCTGGCTGAGGACCAACGACCTCGGCGTAATGGACAAAAAGGGCAGGCTCTACATCAAAGGCCGCCTCGGCAACATGATTGTCGGCCCTTCCGGCGAGAACATCTATCCTGAAGAAATCGAGCAGGTCATCAACAACTACTCGGGAGTGAACGATTCCCTGGTGGTGAAACGAGGCGACAAGCTCGTGGCCCTCATAAAGTTCGACGACAAGGTCATCAACTGGGACCAGGCCAGGGAGGACAAGTTTTTTGAAGAACTGGAGGCCAAGAAAAAGGCCGTGATGGATTATATCAACAAACACGTCAGCAAGGCCTCGAAAGTCAACGACGTGGAGGTGATGAAAGAGCCCTTCGAGAAAACCGCCACGCAAAAAATCCGGCGCTTCCTGTACAAGGACAAGGAATAACGAAAGCACCGGTCTTTTCAGGCCGGTGCTTTCATATAGTCATGTTCACTTTCTTACTCTTCGGGAACGACGGTGAACTTGAGCTCTCCCTTGACGGCCTTGTAGCACTTCACGGAAGCTGCATATTCACCTGCCTCCTTCACGTTGTCGGAAAGGATGGTGATGTTCTTCTTGTCAACTTCGATTCCCTGGGCTGCAAGGGCCTCGGCCAGCTGGGCCGTGGTGACGGAACCGTAAATCTTGCCGGTCTCGCTGACCTTGACGGCCACGGTGACGGGAGTGGCGGCAATCTTGGCTGCGAGAGCCTCGGCCTCTTCCACAAGCTTGGCCTCCCTGTGGGCGCGCTGGCGAAGGGTCTCCTCGTGCTGCTTGAGGGCAGACTTGGTGGCCATGACGGCGAATCCCTGGGGAATAAGATAATTGAGCGCGTATCCGGGTCTTACTTCTACCACCTCATCGGCCTCGCCGAGATGGGCAACTTCTTTCTTGAGTATAACTTTCATGATGCGCTTTATTATTTAAGAAGGTCGGTAACGTAAGGAAGAAGAGCAAGGGTACGGGCCCTCTTGATGGCGGTGGAAACCTTCCTCTGGAATTTGAGGGAGGTGCCGGTGATTCTCCTGGGGAGAATTTTGCCCTGCTCGTTGAGGAACTTCTTCAGGAACTCGGGGTCCTTGTAGTCAACATACTTGATGCCGGCTTTCTTGAAACGGCAATACTTCTTTTTCCTGACCTCGACGGTAGGAGGGTTCAGATAGCGGATCTGGCGGTTCTGATCGGTATTGTTCTGTGCCATGGTTCAATCCTCCTTATTCTGCTGCGGGGGCCTCGGGAGCCTCGGCCGCGGGAGCTTCGGGTTCAACTTCAGACTTCACCTCCTGGGCGGGAGCCTCTGCAGGAGCGGCGGCAGCCTCTTTCTTGGCTGCGCGGCCGGCGCGGCGCTTCTCGGCGTACTCCACTCCGTATTTGTCGAGGGAAACGGTGAGGAAGCGGATGATGCGCTCGTCACGGTGATACTGGGTCTCGAGCACATCGACGAAGGAAGGCTCGGCCTTGAACTGGATAAGATAATAGAAACCGGAAGTCTTGTACTGGATGGGATAAGCCAGCTGACGGAGACCCCAGTTTTCTTCGTTCACTATCTCACCGCCATTGCTCTTGATGAGATCAGTGTACTTGGCAACCGCTTCCTTCATCTGTTCTTCAGACAAAACGGGAGTTGCAATGAAAACGGTTTCGTACTGTTTTAACATTTTGTAATTGTTTGTTTATAAATAATTTACAGCCCCGCTCGGCCGTATGCCGCCGAAAACGGGACTGCAAAGATATGAATTAATTCCTAATTGTCAAAAAAATCTACTTCACAGGGATGCTCTGAAGGAGCTTCACGAGGAAGGCCCAGGCATTCGCGACGGTAGAAATCTTGACCCTCTCGTCGGGAGAGTGGGGATGGACGATGGTGGGGCCGATGGAAGCCATCTCCCAGTTGGGATATTTGGCTCCGAGCAGGGCGCACTCAAGGCCTCCGTGGGTGGCGTTCACCTTCATCTCCTGGCCGGAAATGTCCTTCCACACATCGGTAATGAGCTTGTACACAGGGGTGTCGGGCTTGGGTGTCCAGCCGCTGTATCCGCCTGCGGTGGTGAATTTGGCTCCGGCGAGCTCGAACACGCACCTCATACGGTCGGCAAGGGCCTGCTTGGCCGAGTTGACAGCGCTGCGCATCAGCGAGTGGACCACTATATGGCCGTGTCCCGAGCGCACGATGGCGAGGTTGGTGGAAGTTTCGGTGAGCCCCACGAAGGCGCTGCTCATGCGGATGACTCCGGTGGGGCAGGCGAAGATGGCCTTCACGGCCCTGAGGGTCACATCCCTGGGAATGCAGTAGCCGGGAACTTCGGGCAGCCTGTCGAAATGGAACTCGATTCCGGGGTCGGTATCCTGGAATTCGGCCCTTATTTCCTCATCGATGGCGGCGACGACCTTTTCAACGTCGGCTGCCTTTCCTTCGGGGACGATGATTTCGGTGCAAGCTTCGAAAGGTATGGCGTTTCGGAGGCTGCCTCCGTTCATGGAAGCCACCCTCACCCCGTATTTCTCGAGCAGGGGAAGGAGCACTCGGGCCATCACCCTGTTGGCATTGGCCCTGTAGAGGCTTATGTCCATGCCGGAATGTCCGCCCTGGAGGCCCTTCACTTCATATCTGTAGGCCACCTGTCCGGCGGGAGTCTTGTATTTACGGTAGGAGAAGTCAGCAGAGCCGTCAAGGCCGCCGGCACAGCCGATGCAAAGCTCGCCCTCGTCTTCGGAGTCGAGGTTAAGGAGGATGTCTCCTTCGAACAGTCCGGGACTGAGGTTCTCGGCGCCGGTCATTCCGGTCTCTTCGTCGTAGGTGATAAGGACCTCGATGGGGCCGTGCTCGAGAGTTTTATCTTCAAGAACGGACATCGCGAGGGCCACGCCTATGCCGTCGTCGGCTCCGAGGGTGGTGCCGTTGGCTCCTACCCAGTCTCCTTCTATTACAGTTTCAATGGGGTCTTTCCTGAAATCGTGCACCTTGTCGGCAGTCTTCTGCGGGACCATGTCCATGTGGGCCTGGAGGATGACTCCGCGGCGGTTTTCATATCCGGGAGTGGCCGGAGCCTTCATGATGACATTCCCTGTCTCGTCTTCCCAAGCCTCGATTCCGCGTTCCTTCGCCCATCCGAGCAGGAACTTCCTTACGACCTCCTCATGCTTGGAGGGGCGGGGGCACTGGGTGAGATAATAGAAGTTAGTCCAGACGTTCTGCGGCTGTAAATCTTTGATTGTCATAATTATGTGTATGTTAAGGTTATTTTCCTGAAAGGTTGAAGATGCTTTCGGTGCCGAGCTGATACACCGGAATCCTGTCCTGGAGGATTACATTCACTCCGTCCGTGAGCTTGGCGGCGCAGATGGCGGGGACGCGGTAAACGGCGTAGGAACCCTTCACGGCGCGGGCCTCCCCTTCCGCTGTGGAAACGGTCTGGGGCTTCAGCTCAAGCAGATAGGGCTTGCCGGACATATTGTCGGAGGCGACCAGGCCTTCGGTGTCGGACACCCTGAAGGCAACATAGACCTGATTCTTGTTGGACGGGGACGGGACCACGTCGAATTTCATGGTCTGGTCCTGGATGTCGCTGTAGCCTATGAAAAGGCTGAGGTACTCCTGTTCCAGACGGTCTATCTCGCTGAGGGCGGCTCCCAGGGCCTCCCCGCTGAAAGTGGCGTCGGTGTTGCCGGTCACGATGTCTATCTTCTTGCGGCGCAGCTGGATGATTGTCTCCGCTGCCTCCTGGGCCCTCTGCTCCAAAGGCTTTTCCACCACCACATCCTGCTGGATGGCGACAGTGTTGTAGGTGCCCTGACCACGGACGTTGCGGTAGAGGGTGGTGGCCTCGGAAGTCAGGTTGGAGTTCACTCCCTTACCGGAGAAATCCGCCTGGTTGGGAGTCGAAAAACGCCAGAAAGAGCCCCTGCCGAACGTTCCGTCGCCGACGGCTACGAGGCCCTGGGCTGAGAGCTGAAGGAAGGAAGAAGAACCTGAACCGGGAGTGACGACAAAGCGCCTGCTCTGGTCGGCTTCCACATAGGGAGTCATCCTGATTTCCTTCAGCCTGCAGGTGGACTCGTTCTGCTGGCGGACGTCCACCCCGAGGTATTTCTTGGCATACTTGGCATAGGGGCCGGCGTAGAACTGCTCCCTCTGGGCCGTCACTTCAAAAGTGAGGGTGGTCTGGGGAAGGGCGTAGGCCAGGGTGCCGACGGGGTCGGAGCCCTGATAATCCTGGGCCGAAGCCATGGCCGAGGTCAAAAGCGCCGCCGAGAGCGCCACGATATACATTTTCATCTTGCACATATTCATTTTAGACTTATTCTACCGGATTGATTCCAATCCATCTTCAAAGATAATCTTTTCTTTCCTTATTCGCAAAAATGACAGGGCGGGACATTCATTTCCCACCCTGTCATTCTGAAGCCGGCCCTGAGGTTGTCACAATGAAAAAAGTGACGGGCCCCGAAGGAAGGAGCGAATAATCTACTTGGTATAAAGCCCCATTCTCCTGAACGTCACATCGCCCTCGATCAGGTTCGGCCCGTCCACATTCACCTCTT
>CAMOVV010000076.1 GCA_946627685.1 uncultured Bacteroidales bacterium | reverse complement strand
GTAATCGTGGTTTCCGAAGAGACCGGGAACGTATCTTTCGTAAAGGGAGGGGAACTGACCCCGATTACCAACATCAATGAGCTGAAACTTCGTCTGGGCCAGGCCCTCGACAAGCAGAACGCCTCGAAACAAGAAGAATAGGTTATGACCGAAGATGTGAGAAGACTTGAGGGGAAGCTGGGCTTCGACAGGATACGGGAGATGATTTCCAACCGGTGTTCCACCGAGTACGCCGTGGAAAGGGTCGCCTCGGAGGAGTTCTGCACGGACGCCTCCGTCATCCGTCACAGGCTCACCCTCACCGACGAGATGAGGCTGATACTCATGTTCGAGGAGAATTTCCCCACGGGGGGCTATATCGACACCCTGAACTTTCTCATTCCCCTCGAGAACCCCGGCTACAGCATCGACGTCCATTCCCTCGGGAAGCTGAAAACCATGCTGGACACCGTCCGCAAGCTCTCCAACTTCTTCTCTTCCATGAAGGACGGGGTGTACCCCGAGTTGAAGAAAATGGCTTCCCCGGTGCCGGGCTTTCCCGAAGTCATCCGCAGGATAGACGTTATCCTCGACAAATACGGAGAGGTGAGGGACGGGGCTTCCGAGGAGCTTTCGAGGATAAGGAAAAGCATAAAAGAGAAGGAGGCCGCCATATCCAAGAGAGCCGCCGCCCTTTTGAAAAAAGTTCAGGAAGAAGGACTTGCAGAGCCTGATGCAGCCTTGTCGGTGCGTGACGGGAAGCTTCTTATCCCGGTAAGCACTGCCGGCAAGAGGAAGGTGCCTGGGTATGTCTATGACAAGAGCGCTTCCGGAAAGACGACCTTCATCGAGCCTGCCGAGGTGGTGGAGCTTGAAAACGAGATAAGCGACCTCCGGTTCGAGGAGAGCCGGGAAATCGCGAGGATTCTTGCGGAGTTCAGCGATTTCGTGAGGCCTTATGTGCCTGATATCCAGATTGCAGCAAGATTTCTCGGGGAGATTGATTTTATAATGGCCAAGGCCCAGGTAGCCCTTGATTTCAAGGCCGGGATGCCGCTGGTGGCGGAAGGGATGGAAATGAACCTCCGCAAGGCCAGGCACCCTCTGCTGGAAAAGGCACTGAAGAAAGAGGGGAAGGAGATGGTGCCCCAGACCGTGAAGCTCACCCCGGAAAAGAGAATCCTGCTGATTTCAGGCCCTAACGCCGGCGGCAAGTCCGTCTGCCTCAAGACTGTCGGCCTTCTCCAGTATATGTTCCAGTGGGGGATGCCGATACCTACCTCCGAGACGTCGGAAATTCCTGTTTTCGACAGGATTATGGTCAGTATCGGCGACGACCAGTCCATCGACAACGACCTCAGCACCTACAGTTCCTTCCTTGCCGAGATGAAGCGGATGCTTTCCCTTGCCGACGGGAAGACCCTCATCCTCATTGACGAGTTCGGCTCGGGCACGGAACCTGCCGCAGGCGGGGCCATTGCCGAGTCCATCCTTTCGGAGCTGGACCGCCGGGGCGTCTATGGCGTGATTACCACCCATTACACCAACCTGAAGCTTTACGCCGCGGGGGCCGACACCGGGGTCGTCAACGGGGCCATGCAGTTCGACGAACGCAACATAGCGCCGCTCTTCCAGCTTGAAATAGGCCTTCCGGGCAATTCTTTCGCCTTCGAGATGGCCAGGAAGATGGGTCTTCCGGAGTCCATCGTCAAGGAGGCCGAGACACGGGCTGGAGAAGGCTACGTGGGCATTGAAAGGAATCTGAGGCGGATTGCCCGCAACCGCCGCGTCCTTGAGGAGAGGCTTCAGAAGATTAAGACCACTGACAGGACCCTCGAAGGAATCACCGAAAAATACCAGAAAGAGCTGGAGGATATCAAGAAAGTAAGGAAGGATATTCTCGATACGGCCCGCCGTGAGGCCGAGGAAATCGTGAAGGGGGCCAACAGCAAGGTGGAAAACACCATCCGGGCCATACGCGAGGCCCAGGCGGAAAAGGAGAAGACCAGGGAGGCCAGGACGGAGCTTCAAGGTTTCATTTCGGCCCTTCAGGAGAAAAAAGAAAAGGAGAGGAAGGACCACGACGATTACATCGAAAAGAAGATACGCCAGCTTTCCGAGAGGAAGGAAAAGGAGCGGGCAAGGAAAATCCGCCGCGGGGAGGCCGTGCCGGAGGAGGAACCCCTCGCCGCCGTGGAACACAGGGGAGGCCCGTTGCAGGTTGGGGAAAAAGTGAGGGTGAAAGACAGCGGAATGGTAGGGGAGGTTTCCAGGGTCTCCAGGAAATCCGTCAGCGTCATCATAGGCAACCTTACCACCAACGTTCCCCCGTCCAAAGTGGAAAGGATTTCATCCAATGAGTTCAAGGAAGCCGTAAAGAATATACCCCAAAAGTCCGTCCAGAGGGTGGATCCCGGGATAAGGCGGCGCACGTTGGAATTCCGCCCGGAGCTGGATATCCGCGGGGAGAGGCTTTCCGACGCCCTTGACATCGTGACGCATTTCATCGATGACGCCATCATGCTGGACATCGGTACGGTGAGGATAATCACCGGTAAAGGCACCGGAGTCCTGCACGAAGAGATTCAGAAATACCTCAGGACCATTCCCGGCGTTGCCCAGGTCCGTGACGAAGACATTACTCTCGGCGGCTCCGGCGTCACCGTGGTGAAACTGGGGTAGTAATTCGAGCGAGAGACCATAAATCTGAATGAACTATGAAAACTTCTAAAATGACCCTTGGACGAAGGGGGGAGGATGCCGCCTGTGAATATCTTGTGAGCAGGGGACATGTGATTTTGGAGCGGAATTGCCGCAGGGGACATCTGGAGATGGATATCATTTCCCTTGACGGGGATGGTGTCCATTTTGTTGAGGTGAAGAGCCGGACCGCTCCTGTGAGCGCGGCGCCGCAGGAGAATGTGACGGCGGCCAAACAGAGGAAAATCGCCGCCGGGGCGTTAAGATATCTCAATACGGCGAAAGATGAGAGGTTGGCCCGGGATTTGGAGGTAAATTTTGACGTGATTGCAGTGGTGTTCGACGGAGGGAAAACACTTGTGGAGTATTTCCCCCGCGCGTTCACCCCAATTTATGTTTAGACCACATAAGATTCTGATATCAGTATGGATAGCAATAGATATTGCGTTATCATGGCCGGTGGACGGGGAAGCCGTTTCTGGCCTCTTACAAGGGAAGACCGCCCCAAACAGTTCCTCGAAATAGGACAGGAGGGAAAGACCCTCCTGAGGCTCACCTATGAACGGTTCGCCAAGATGTTCGCTCCGGAAAACATCCTTGTGGTGACGCTCGAGAAGTATGGAAAGGCGGCCATGGAAAGCGTTCCCGAACTGCCGGAGGGGAATCTTCTCCTTGAGCCTTACAGCCGCGGCACGGCCCCATGCATCGCTTTCGCCACCTGCGAGATTCTGCGCCGGAATCCCGATGCGACAATGGTCGTCACCCCCGCCGACCAGGTGATAATGGACGAGGACGTCTTTTGCGACACGGTGAAAAACATTTCCGCCCATGCCGCCGCGACAAGGACGCTCGTCACGATAGGCGTGGTGCCGGACAAGCCCGACACCAATTTCGGATATATCCAGATTGCGGGAGGGAAAAAGAACAAGACCGTGCCGATGAAGGTCAAGACCTTCACGGAAAAGCCTGACGCCGCCCTTGCCGCCGTTTTCTGCAAAAGCGGAGAATTTTACTGGAACTCAGGTATTTTCGCCTGGCAGGCAAAGGTGATAATGGAAGAGATGAACCGCTATATCCCCGAGGTTACCAGTCTTTTTGCAGGCTGGGAAAAATACCTTGGCACGGCGGGAAGCCGGGAATTTCTCGAAAGGGTGTACACCAGCTGCTCGAACCTTTCCATAGACTACGGCGTTATGGAAAAGACGGATAGCGCCTGGCTCTATCCCGCGAAATTCGGCTGGGCCGACATCGACAGCTGGGAATCTCTCTACAAGGTTATTACGGGCAAGGATGAGGCGGCCAACTGCATCAATGCCGAAAAATCCCTTCTCGAGCACAGCCACCACTGCCTCATGCTTTCGAAGAACAGGAAAAAGCTCGTGGCAGTCAGGGGTTTGGAAAACTATGCCGTGATAGATACCGACGACGTCCTCCTTATCTGTCCGCTGGATTCCGCCGAGATAAAGGAGCTGTCTGCCGGGGTGGCGATGCCCGATTATGAAGATTACCGATGATATATGTGGGAAAATGCTTAATTTTGCCATCCTGAAGTAAAAACACCGTTATATGTACAGAGACCACACCTGCGGAGAACTCCGCATTTCGGATGTAGGAAAGAAAGTCACCCTGGCGGGCTGGGTGCAGAAAGCCCGGAAACTCGGAGGCATGACCTTCATAGACCTCCGCGACCGCTACGGCATAACTCAGCTCGTGGTGGAGGCTGACGCCCCCGAAGAACTTGTCACCAAGGCCAATTCCCTCGGAAGGGAGTTCGTCATCCAGGCGGTCGGAACCGTCGTGGAACGCTCCAGCAAGAATCCCAAGATGCCCACCGGCGACATCGAGATAAAACTTGAGGCCATCAATATCCTCAACGAAAGCCTCACCCCTCCCTTCACCATCGAGGACGTCTCCGACGGAGGCGACGACCTTAGGCTCAAATACAGATACCTTGACCTCCGCAGGGGCCCCCTCCAGAAGGCCCTGCAGCTGAGGCACCGCATCTGCCACGAAGTCCGCAATTACCTTGACTCCAACAATTTCCTTGAGATAGAGACCCCCTTCCTCATCAACTCCACCCCCGAAGGGGCCCGCGACTTCGTCGTCCCTTCCAGGATGAACCCCGGCACCTTCTACGCCCTTCCCCAGAGTCCCCAGACCCTCAAGCAGAGCCTTATGGTGGCGGGCATGGACAGGTACTTCCAGATAGTCAAGTGCTTCAGGGACGAAGACCTTCGCGCGGACCGTCAGCCCGAGTTCACCCAGATAGACTGCGAGATGAGCTTTGTGGAGCAGGAAGACGTCCTGAACATGTTCGAGGGCATGATGAGGACCCTTTTCAAGAACGTCCTCGACGTGACCATTCCCAATCCGATTCCCCGCATGAGCTGGTTCGACGGAATGGACAAATATGGCTCCGACAAGCCGGACATCCGCTTCGGAATGACCATCCACGAGGTGACCTCCCTCGCCCAGGGTCACGGCTTCGGCGTGTTCGACTCCGTTCCCTACGTCGGCGCGATTGCCGTGGAAGGCGCCGCCGGCTGGTCCCGCAAGCAGGTGGACGAGCTCACCGAATGGGTGAAACGTCCCCAGGTCGGGGCAAAGGGTCTCGTGAACATCAAGCTGAACGAGGACGGAACCGTCAAGTCTTCCGTGGATAAATTCTTCACCCCCGAAGACCTCAAGGCCATTGCTGAGGCCGCCGGCGCCAAGACCGGGGACCTCGTGCTCATCCTCTGCGGTGAAAAACGCAAGACCCAGGTCCAGCTCGGCACCCTTCGCATAGAACTCGGAAACCGTCTCGGCCTTCGCGACCCCAAGGTTTTCGCCCCCCTGTGGCTCACCGACTTCCCTCTTTTCGAGTGGAACGAGGAAGAGAATAAATGGGACGCCCTTCACCATCCTTTCACTGCGCCCAAGCCTGAACACCTTGAGTATTTCTACAGCGACAGGCCTGAAGATATCCTGAAAGTGTGCGCCAACGCCTATGACTTCGTCCTTAACGGCTGCGAGCTCGGCGGCGGTTCCATCAGAATCCATAACCCCAAGGTCCAGGAGCGCATGTTCCAGATTATCGGCATCGGCCCCGAGGAGATGCAGCGCAAGTTCGGTTTCCTCATCAACGCCTTCAAGTACGGGGCGCCTCCCCACGGAGGGCTCGCCTTCGGACTCGACCGCGTCTGCGCCCTTTTCGGCGGAGCCGACACCATCCGTGACTACATCGCCTTCCCCAAGAACAACCAGGGCAGGGACATCATGCTCGGCGCTCCCTCCATCATCGACGCCAAGCAGCTTGACGAGCTTCATCTCGACCTCCGGCCGGTGGAATAGGACCGGAAGGCTGTTGATATGGAAGGACGTGTCCGTCAGCGCGGGCGCGTCCTTTTCCTTTGTGACCCGCCTGCCGTAACTTGTTCATTTTGGTGTTGA
>CAMOVV010000075.1 GCA_946627685.1 uncultured Bacteroidales bacterium | reverse complement strand
TTGGCGTCGGAGTTGTTCACCAGGTAGTGGATGTTTCCCGGCTTGAATTCATGCAGAATGGGCACGGCTACGGCTCCATAGGTGAGGGTGGCCAGGAAGACCACTCCCCAGTTAGCCTGGTTGCGGGCGCAGATGGCGACCTTGTCTCCTTTGAGAAGGCCGCACTCCTTGAAGGCCACGTGCAGTTTGGCGATCCTGGAGGCCACTTCCCTGTACGGGAGGGTGATGCCTTTGTAATTGGAAAGGGCCGGCCGGTCCCAGTTATTCCTGAAAGATTCTTCAAAAAGCTTGTTTACTGATAAGAATTCAAATTCTCCGTTATTCATTGACTTAAATTATTTTCGTAAATATAAAACTATAATTTGACATTTCTTGTTTTTCCGTCGTAGCACACGGCCTGGATGTTGCCTCCGTCCACGGTAATCGCGCTCTCCGGGCGTATCATCTTGCCGCCGGTGCCTTTGGTCAAGGGCTCGCCTCCGCCAAACGGGAAGATGTGCGTCTGGATGGAAGTCCTTACTATCCAGTACTTTTCTCCCTTGAATTCCAGAAGTTCGGGGAGTCCCTTGATGGTCTGGCCGCTGGTGATATCCTTCCAGAAGGCCGGTTTCTTTCCGTGAAGGTCGTACATCGCTATGGTGTTGTCCTTGTGCAGGACCATCGCCGTGTAGCCGTGGGCTCCGGTAAAGTCATAGGCCGCGGGCCCTATGAGTATCTCTTTGCCAAGGTCCACGGGGAATGGCTTCACGAATCTCCCCAGCCTGTCTATAAGGTAGAGGGAGGAGCCGGCTCCGAAGAGGAACTGAAGCTTTCCGTTGGCGTAATAGTCTATGGTGCAGACGCTTCCGCAGATAGGAGTCTTAAACGGCACTCCCCAGAGTCCCTTCCCCGTCTCTTCCTTGAGGCAGAGGAACAGGTTGGAATTCTGGTAGAAGAGGTTGGTCTTGCCCGTGCCGCTGTTGGTCACCTTGAAGGGCCCTTCGGGGACGACGACCGTCGTGTCCCTTTCGATGATGGGCGACTTTTCGCTGATGACGACAAGCCTGTCCACGTCGAGGGAGAGGTCCAGGGAGGCATCCTTCTTTTCAATCCTGAATACGGCCGGGGTGAATGTCGTTTCCTCGATGGTTTTCCTGAGGGCTGAGGCGACGGGGCCCCTGAAAGAATTGTCCATGATGGCAGGGTCCTCGGCCATGGAGTAGAACAAAACGAAGGAGGAGCCCTTTTCAGGTATTCTGGCGCTCACTCCGGCTTCGGACAGCTGGTTCCTCAGGGTGATGTCCAGGAAATGTGCCCCGGAAAGGGTTTCAATCGCGGCTGCGCTGCCTGTGATTATCCAGCCTTTATAGTTGATTGTCACAGAGTTGTCCTCCTGCGAGAAGATGTCTCCGAAAAGGGTTGAGACCGCTGCTGGGATCTTGTTCTCTGCGGGCTGCGAATCCTTCACCTGGTTCTTTCCGGAGGTCCTGCACATGACGACCGACAGGAGGTCCTTTTCGCCGTGGAAACAGGCCTTGCACACTTCTTTGATTCCATGATGCCGGGCCCACTCCTCCAATGTCCTGCCGAGGGCGCCTCTTGCCGCGATGTTCGACGCGGAATACGAATCCAGGCGGCCCCGGGAGTCAAGGAATCTGCGGTAACCGGCAAAATATGAATCGAGGTCGGTGACGGACAGGGCCACCGCAAAATCCGTCCCGGTGGGGAGCACGTCCGGGAACCTTGTCTCGGGCGTTCCGTTTCCCTGGAAGACGTTGGTGTAGGAGGAAGGGTCGTCGGGATAGAGGGGGATGCCTCCTCTCATGGAAAGTCTTCCTTCTTTGTCTTCCGTCACGGACATGGAAGACCAGGGTACGACGGAGCCCAGGAAGCCGGAGTATTTCGAGAACCTCCGGTTCATCGCGAAGCCCACTATCCTCTGGGCGTAGGAATGGTTGGCAAGGATGGTGTTTTTCCCTTTGGAAAAGGATACCGCATTGGAGAATCCTTTAGCTGAAAGAATTGATTCTCCGCTCATTATATGTCGTATGGAGGAATTTATGAGAGGCTCGGACTCGGAGATAAGAAGGAGGGTGTGGCCTTTGAGGGCGTCCCCTGCATAGTCCGCGCAATCCTGCTGTCTTGCGATGAGACCTTCCTTTGCCGCGGTTGCCTGCAGGACGGCTGCGGGGGAGGCTGCCGTCGTGTCGAGGACGGTGTCGCCGAGATCGACGATAAGGAGTGGAATCAGGGTGCCGCTGTAATGCACGGACACGATGGCCCTCTTGTTTTTCATCGAGGAGCTTCCGGAACGGGAGAAATCCTTCATCAGGGAGACAAGGCTGCCGCTGTTTCCTCCGAGGAGGGCTCCGACGGCCTTGGTGCTGTCCGCCATGAGGGAGGCGGCGGTACCGAAGTTTTCAAAACAGGCCACCATGGCGGCGTCGGAAGGGACGGCCTGAAGGAGAGGGTATTGCTCCGGCGAAGCCTTTCCGGCGGGCTCGACGGCTTCTTTCGGGGAATTGCCGGAGTAGAGGGAGGCTGTCAGCGCTGCCGCTGACAAGGCCAGCACGGCGGTGATTATAATGCTGATTATTATGTATTTCCTGCTCATTTTCGTGGCTTGTTACTGGGCTATGAAAGCGTAAACTATATTCCCTGTCTGCCTTGCCGGCGCGGTGGGGGAGACCGAGAACCTGGAAAGCCTTGCGGCCCTGATGGCAAAGTTCCTCAGGCAGTTGTCGTCCGAGGAAACTCCGTCCTGCACCTTGGCTCCTATGACCCTTCCCTGGTTGTCAACGGTGATGATGACCGTGACTCCTCCGGAGCCCATGCACCTGTAGGCCGGGATGGAGAGGTGGGAAGCCTTCCTGCCCGGCAGGTCGTATGAGACTACCGAGGGGCCGGAATAGGCCTGGCGCGATTCTTCCCTGGGCTTTACGCTCTCCTGAGGACCGGCCGTGGCCACATAGTCGTCTGGGTCTTCCTTCGGGGCCCCTGCATTGAGCTCTTTTTGAAGCCTTTCGGCGTCTTCGTACAACTGTTTCGCGTCGGTGTTCCTGTCGTCTTTGAGAGGGGCGCTCCTGTCCACGGCGATGTTCCTTATCGGAACCCCCTGGTAGGCTGCAATCATCTCGTCCAGTTTCCGGCTGATGTCTTCTTTCAGCTGCTCCTCTTTCATGGCCTGCTCCGCCTGCTCCTGCTTGGAGAAGTCGAGGATGAAGGTGTTCTCTCCCTTCAAGGCTGTGCCTATCTGACTGATGAGCAAGATTATAAGAGCCGTGAGATGGAAAATCACGGTTATGTATATTCCTGCCTTGACATCGCTTCCGGGAGCTTTCATCTGTGAAAACTTTATTGGATGGCCGAATTGAGAGCCTTTTCTATCGTGTTGGCGATGATGTCTATGGCCACCTTGTTGTGTCCTCCCTGGGGGATGATGATGTCGGCGTAGCGCTTGCTGGGCTCGATGAACTGGAGGTGCATGGGCTTCACCGTGTCGGTATAGTGCTTCACGACGGCGGTGACGTCCCTGCCTCTTTCCAGATTGTCCCTGACGATGATTCTCATGAGCCTGTCATCGTCGTCGGCATCCACGAAAATCTTTATGTTCATCTGGTCCACGAGCTCCTTGCAGGTGAAGATGAGGATCCCTTCGACGATGATTACGTCCGCCGGGGCCACGGTCACGGTCTCCGTCTTGGAGCGGGAACAGCTGATGTAGGAGTACACTGGCTGCTCGATGGTCATGCCCTGTTTCAACTCCCTCAGCTGCTTGCACAGAAGCTCCCAGTCAATGGCGTCCGGATGGTCGAAATTGATTTTGTGCCTCTCTTCTATGGGGAGGTGGCTGGAGTCCTTGTAATAGGAATCCTGCGGGATGACGACCACCCTTTCCTTGAGTTTTTCCGTAATCGAGTTGACCACGGTTGTCTTTCCTGAGCCGGAGCCTCCGGCGATTCCTATTACAAGCATATTGTTGAAGTTTTAAAATTCTGCGTTCTTCGGGGTCCTGGGGAAGGGGATGACGTCCCTGATGTTGGCCATGCCCGTCACGAACAGGAGGAGCCTCTCGAATCCGAGTCCGAATCCGCTGTGAGGCACGGTGCCGAACCTGCGGGTGTCTATGTACCATTCGAGGTTCTTGCGGCTCATCTTCAGTTCGTCGATTCTCCTTTCAAGTTTCTCCAGGGATGCCTCCCTCTCGCTTCCGCCGATGATTTCACCGATTTTCGGGAACAGGACGTCCATTCCGCGGACGGTCTTTCCGTCGTCGTTGAGCTTCATGTAGAAGGCCTTGATGTCTTTGGGGAAGTCCGTGAGAATGACGGGCTTGCGGAAATGGGTCTCCACAAGGTACCTTTCATGCTCGCTCTGGAGGTCGGTTCCCCAGTGGACGGGGAATTCGAAGCTGTGTCCGTTTCTCACCGCCTCTTCCAGAATCTCGATTCCTTCCGTGTAGGTAACGACGCGGAAGTCTACGCCAAGCACGCTTTGCAGCCTTTCGATAAGGCCCTCATCGTATTTGTCGTTAAGGAACCTGAGGTCGTCCATGCAGTTGTCGAGGGCGTACTGCACGAGATATTTCACGAATTCTTCGGCCAGGGCCATGTCGTCCTTTATGTCGTAGAAGGCCATTTCCGGTTCAATCATCCAAAACTCGGCAAGATGCCTGGGGGTGTTGGAGTTCTCAGCCCTGAAGGTGGGACCGAAGGTGTAAATCTCTCCTACGGCCGTGGCTCCAAGCTCTCCTTCGAGCTGGCCGCTGACGGTGAGGGAGGTCTTCTTTCCGAAGAAGTCCTTGCTGTAGTCCACCTTTCCGCCGTCCTTCTTGGGAACGTTGGCGAGGTCGAGGGTGGTCACCTGGAACATGTCTCCGGCTCCTTCGGCGTCGGATTCTGTGATAAGGGGAGTGTTGAGATATACGAAACCCTTGTCGTTGAAGAACTTGTGAATGGCGAAAGCCATCGCGTGGCGGATCCTCAGCACGGCTCCGAAGGTGTTGGTTCTGGGCCTGAGGTGAGCCACGGTGCGAAGGTATTCGAGGGAGGTGTCTTTCTTCTGAAGGGGATACCTTACAGGGTCGCACTCTCCGTACACTTCAATATCTTCAGCCTGAATCTCCACAGCCTGTCCGCTGCCCACGGATTCCACGAGCCGGCCCTTGACGCAGAGGCTGGCCCCGGTGGTTATTTTCTTGACGAGTTCTTCGTCAAAGTTTTCCATGTTCACCACCACCTGGATGTTGTTGATGGTAGAGCCGTCGTTGAGGGCTATGAATTTAATCTGTTTGTTGCCCCTTTTTGTCCTGACCCAACCTTTGGCCATGACGTCTGCTCCGGCAGGCGTGGCAAGGAGTTCCTTGACTTTTTTCCTTTTTAGAGTTTCCACTTCTGTATTCTTGTTAGTATAGTTTACGTTCAACCTACAAATATAACCTTTTCCGCCATATTTTCCGAAAAAGATTGGCCCAATAAAAAAGATCCCCCGGGGTTTTTCACCCGGGGGATCGATAAATTAACTGACGGCCGATTATTTTTCGGTGCGGCGGGCCGCATACATGATCTTCAGGGCGGAGCACCTGCGGAGCTCCTGCTTGACATCAGATATGATACCCATCCTTACGTTCTCATCGGCTTTGATCGATACGGTCATGAACTGACGGTCAGCCTCACTCATGGACTCACGCTCTGCAGCGATGAAGTCGCGGATGTCATCGACGGTCTTGAAAGAATCGTTGAGCTGGATACGGGCGTCGGTACCATACTGGGCCTGTTTGTCCCTGGTAGGGGAACCGATCATGATGTATGAAGCTAGGTCTTTCCTTTCAAGCTTTGCGATTTCCGTGGCTTCAGGGAGTTTGACCATAACCATGTTCTCTGTCTTTCTCAACTGGGTGGTGACCATGAAGAAGAACAGGAACATGAACACGATATCGGAACTGGTGCCGATTTCCGGCATATCCTTTTTACCGCTTCTGCTGAATTTAGGCATAATTAAATCCTCCTGTTTTTATTTTTTGGCCACATCCTTGGGCTCTGCCTCGGAAATGTTCTGGGGCACAGCCTTCTTGATCGCATCCTGCTGATCCTCCGTAAGGGCGATGAAGGGCCTTCCGAACTTAGCCTTGGAAAGCTCGTCACGAAGTTCGTTGACGGCTTTCACAAGCTCGTTCTGGACGGCTATGTAGGCCT
>CAMOVV010000074.1 GCA_946627685.1 uncultured Bacteroidales bacterium | reverse complement strand
CTACTGCAAGCAGAAGCTCGAAGACAAAGCCTCGGACGAAAGGACCAGGGCCCTCGCCGGGAAGAAGTTCGCGGCTGTCGATATCAATCTCCACGACTGCAGGATGATAGACGTCCAGACCATCTATCACGTCATGGAACCGAGGAACCTCAGGGCTGCCTACCGCTTCTACTGCGGCGGGAAAGACTTCGAGAACGCGCACACGGCGGAGGCCGACACGCTCGCCACCTTCGAGGTACTGAAAGCCCAGCTGGACAAATACGCCGAGGCGGACGAATACCATCCCCAACCGCTGAAAAACGATGTGGAATTTCTGGCGAACTTCGGCGGACGGCCGCATCACATCGACTACGCAGGCAGGCTCGTATCCAACGAAGCCGGAGAGGCCGTGGTGAATTTCGGGAAATACAAGGGAGAACTCCTGAAGGAGGTCTGGAAAAAAGACCCCTCGTATTTTTCATGGATAGACAGAGGTGATTTCACGCTGGACACCAAGAGGCAGTTTTCATCCCTTAAGGAAAGGTATGCGAAAGAAGAGAGGGAAGAAAAGCTCAAACCCCTGGATGACAAGGGCGTAGAAGCCGCGGCCCAGCAGCTTGCCCTCAAATTCAACAGCAAATGAACATAGTGGTCCGGACATATTCCGGGAATACCGTGACAAGGCCGGACACCACTCTCGAGAAACAGGACAGGGACCTTTACGTGCCGGAGTCCGTTTCAAGCCTTCTGTACACACCGGTGATGTTCGCCCGCATCAGCGGCTCAAGCAAGCACATAGCCCCGAAGTTCGTCACAAGATACTATGACGCAGTGGGATTCGGAATGCTCCTCTACCCGGGGGACCTTCTGGCCTGCGGAGCGGAAGGATTCGCCGCAGCCTGCTGCATGGACCACACTTCCTTTCTCCCCTTTCCGCTCTTCCCCCCTTCCACGCTCAATCCCGGCAACACCTTCAGCATAAGCAAGGGCGACGAAGTCCTGTTCTCTTTTTCCCCGGAGGGCCCCGGGACAGTCGAGGAAGCCGTCTGCAAGGCTGTGGAATATGTTTTTCTCCGCACCGGAGACCTCGTGGCGGCGGAACTTGCGCCGCTTCAGCCCCTTGCCCTAAGGGAGGAAGGAGATGCAGGCATCAGCGGCCTATGGTGCGGACAGAAGGTAATGGATTTCAACATAATTTTTTAGGTTATGCCAAAATTCGACAGAAAAACTCTCATGATGGATGCGGGGACGGCCTTCTTCACCTGTGAAGAAGGCTTCGGTTCCGCCATCGGCAAGGTCAAGGCCGCAATGGCTCCTTATGGCAAGGTATTGACAGCCAATCATCTGGAAGCTGAAGCCCTGCCTTCTTCCTGCCGGGGCTGCGACCTCCTGCTCGAAAGGTCCACTCCATGGAGAACGAGATATATCAGCTGCAAGGTATCCTCCTGCGGCGAAGGCTATGCGGCTGAATTTAAAGAAGGCAGCCGCAGCGGGCTCCTACGCTCCGTTACATTCGCAGCCCTGATTCTCTGCCTGACGGTTTTAACCTTCCTCCCATCGTCTCTCTTCCCCGGAGCTCTCGCAGCCGCCGGAGCGCTGCGCAGGATAACCTGCATCGCCCTTGCTTTGCTTGCAGCCTGGCTTTGGATGGTTCCGAGCCTTTCCGGTGTGAAAACGGTCAAAGCAATCGCCGAGTCCCTTTCAGCCTCCTGAACTACCTCAGAATCACGCCGCTGCCGGTGAGTTCCGGACCGTCGTAGAAAGCGGCGAACTGGCCGGGAGTGATTCCGCGCTGGGCCTCGTCGAAAAGAATGAACAGCCCCCCTTCACGCATAATAAGGACGGCATCCTGAAGGGGCTGACGGTAGCGTATGCGCACCTTCTGCCTCCTTGTTTCTCCCGGGACCATGGCGAGGGACGGACGAATCCAATGAACCTCTTCAGGAAGGATTTTCAGACATCTTCTCATAAGTCCCTTATGGGCAGGGCCTTCGCCTACATACACGACATTTCTTCCGATGTCGTTCCCGATGACGAACAAAGGCTCCCTGTGCCCGCCGATGGCAAGGCCCTTCCTCTGCCCGATGGTGTAGAACTGAGCCCCCTCATGCTTTCCGAGGATTTTCCCGAAAGGATTGTCCTTGAACCGGGTCTTCTTGACATGGTGCCTGCCGCTTCGATAAGTCTCCGTCTCGAAAACGATTGAATCATAAGACAGCGCGGCGGAGAGTTTTTCAAGGGAGTCGTCAGGGATATCGCCCGAGGCGGGAAGGGAGGAGAGAATGGACTGAATCTCATGATATTGTGGATTGGATTCATAGAAGGCGTCAAAGACTTCGACCACATCTCCTTCGATGCTTGCAAGCTTCTGTTGGAGAAAGACGGGAAGGTCCACCTTCCCCACGAAACAGATTCCCTGGGAATCCTTCTTGTCGGCCGAAGGGAGGTCAGCCTCGCGGGCAAGACGCCTGACCTCCGGCTTTTCGATTTCACCAATGGGGAAAAGAGCCTTCGAGAGTTGCTCCTGGCTCAGCTGGCAGAGAAAATAGCTCTGGTCCTTGTTGCCGTCGGCTCCCGCAAGAAGGCTCCAGGTGCCGTCGGGATTCTGCGCCTTGCGGCAATAGTGCCCCGTGGCGACCATTTCAGCCCCAAGCTTTTTGGCGGCTTCCCAGAAAGCGTCGAACTTTATCTCCCTGTTGCACAGGACGTCAGGATTGGGAGTCCTGCCCTTGGAGTACTCGTCGAACATATAGTCCACCACCCTCTTCCGGTATTCGCCGCTAAGGTCCACGAAATAGAACGGAATCCCTATTTTCCTTGCTACGAGCTCGGCCAGGAACCGGTCTTCCTCCCATTCGCAGTCCCCGTGCAGGGTCGTGGAGGCGTCGTTCCAGTTCTGCATGAACATGGCAAACACGTCGTACCCCTGCTCCTTCAGAAGCAAGGCTGCCACGCTGGAGTCCACTCCTCCCGACAATCCTACGCACACTTTCATGTCATACACGTTTTTCAAAGGCAAAATTAATTAATTTTATTATATTTGTTTCCCACATACTTGACAACACAAAGGCGATGAAGACCATCAGACTTTCCATCAATTACGAAATCTATTCCTCTCCCGAGGAAATGAGCAAGGAGGACCGGGAACTTTTAGAAGCCTCGAAAGAGGCACAGAAAACCTCCTACGCACCATACTCCAAATACAACGTAGGAGCTGCGATAAGGCTCGACAACGGGCTGATAATCAAAGGCTCCAATCAGGAGAACGCAGCTTCTCCAGACGGCCTATGCGCCGAAAGGACGGCCATGTTCGCCGCAAGCGCCAACTACCCTGACAGCGCCATGGTGTCGATGGCCATTTCCGGAGGGAACGGCTTCTCGACGGACGACCTGCCCTGCACTCCATGCGGGTCCTGCCGCCAGGTCATGGCGGAGTATCAGGGCAAAAGCGGGGTGCCTATGAGCATCATAATGGCCGGGAAGAAGGAAATCTGGAAATTCAAAAAGGTGGAAGACATCCTTCCCTTCATCTTCAACGGACTGGAAATAAAATAGAAAAAGGGAAAGCTTGGCACATCGCACCGCTACGACCTCCTACCCTTGCTTCCTTCCGGCCCTGGGGGAGTTCAGAGGGAGCTGGTCGTGTACGACTTTCCCTTGGAGCCACTTGGGAGACTCGAACTCACGACCTGCGCGTTACGAATGCGCTGCTCTACCGACTGAGCTAAAGTGGCATGCTATAAAAGCGCTGCAAATATAAGAAAAAATCTTGAAGCAAGGGATTTTTTCATAATTTCGCACCAAAATCTGCAAAATGGATTCCGATATCATAATAATTGGAGGCGGCGCATCGGGACTGATGGCGGCGTACGGGGCGGCAAAGGCTCTCTGCGGCAACGGCGGGAAGGTGACCCTGCTGGAGAAGATGCCGAGGCCGGGAAGGAAAATCATGATTACCGGAAAGGGAAGGTGCAACTTCACGAATATGAAAGACTGGGAGGCGTTTTCCCCTCATATCAGGGCAGGGCGCGCAGCGGTGAAGCCGGCCTTTTTCAATCTTCCTCCCGCAAAAATGGACGCTTTCCTGAATGAAAACGGCGTGGAAACCGTGACGGAAAGGGGTGACAGGGCCTTCCCTGCCTCATACAAGGCGAGCGACGTGGTGGATGCCCTCACAAGGGCCTGCAAAAAGGCAGGGGCGCAGATACTTACGGGGATAACGGCAACACGGGTCGAAAAAACGGAAATCGGAGGATTCTCGGTTACCGGCTCCGACGGGAATGAATACCGCTGCAAAAGGCTCATCATTTCCACAGGAGGGCTCTCCTATCCTGCAACAGGCTCGACGGGAGACGGTTACAGCTTCGCAAAAGCCCTTGGCCACAAAATTTCGGAGCCCTTTCCTTCCCTGACGGCCCTCGTTCCCGCAGGGTACAAAATCACCTCGAAACCCTCCATAGGAAAAATCGCCGCGAAGGCCCTTGACGGATTCGGCCCCTTCATCGAAAAGCGGCATGACCTTCCCGAAGGATATCCCAGCCCCAAAGGACATATAGACAGGAACCTTCCCCTCTCCACACTCGGGGAAAGCCTTTGCGGAATCCACCTTAAAAACGTGGGCCTGACGGTGAAGGTGAACGGGGAAAGCGTCGAAAGCCTCACCGGAGACATCGACTTTACGGACGGAGGACTTGAAGGCCCGCTCGGATTCCAGGTGAGCCGACGGTGCGTGAAGGCCATCATGAACGGTTCGAAAGTGACGGTTTCAATCGACCTCAAGCCCGGAGTGATGCAGGAGGAACTGGAAGGCCGTATCCGCGGCCTCAAGGAAGCGATAAACGAAGACGGACGCAGCCGGAGGCTCTCTCCCGGCGGAAAGCGCAACGTGCTCCTGGGAAAACTCCTTCCGCGGGAACTCACAGGGGCTTTCGCAAAGTACTCGGCCGACACGAGGCAACTGGCCAAGGCCCTGAAAGACTGGTCATTCGACATAGCAGGCTTCGTGGGATACGAAAGGTGTGTCGTGACGGCCGGCGGCGTGGACACCTCTGAGATTATCCCAAAGACCCTCGAATCAAGGCTGTGCAAGGGCCTCTATCTCTGCGGAGAGGTCCTCGACATCGATGCCGATACCGGAGGGTACAACCTCCACCTCGCCTTCTCTACCGGAGCGCTTGCCGGCGAGTCGGCGGGAAGGTCACTGCAATGAATTGCTGACGGCGACAGCCGCATTTATGCCGTCGAGGGCCGAGGAAACTATGCCGCCGGCGTATCCGGCCCCTTCGCCGCAGGGGAATATCCCGGGCATGGATTCATACTCGAAAGTCTTGGGGTCGCGGGGAATACGCACGGGTGACGAGGTCCTGGACTCGATGCCGAGAAGGAGGGCGTCGTTGGTGAAATATCCCTTTATAGATTTCTTTCCGACCAGCGGGAACACTTTCTGCAGCCTCTGCGCAATGTAGGGAGGAAGGAGCTCGTGCAGGGGGGCCGACACCACTCCGGGACGGTAGGAAGTGTCCGGAAGGTCATGGGAGATGACTCCGTTGCAGAAATCTATCATCCTCTGGGCAGGGGCGGCCATAGGGTTGATTTCCCCGGAAACGTAGGGGGTCTTCCCGGACTTCGCGGCCGCGCTGGCATACTCGTACATCTTCTTTTCGAGGTCCCTCTGGAAATTCAGGAGGGCGAAAGGACCGTCGGAAAGGTATTCTTCAGGGGTGTCTTCAGGATTGATCTGGACGACGACCCCGCTGTTGGCGAACTTGCCGCTGCGGGCGGAATTGGACATTCCGTTGAGGACGACGGTGCCGGGCTCGGTGGACGAAGGCACCAGCACTCCGCCGGGGCACTCGCAGAAAGAGAACACTCCCCTGTCATCCACCTGTTCGGTGAAAGAATACTCTGCGGCCGGCATTCCGGGCTCCCACTGTCCGTGATAACGGCTGCGGTTGATAAGGTCCTGGGAATGTTCCACCCTGACCCCCATGGCAAAGCCCTTGGCCTCCAGAGCGAATCCCTTCGAAGCGAAGAGTTCGTATATGTCACGGGCGGAATGACCAGCTGCGAGAATGACAGCGCGGGCGGAGAAGTTCTCTTCCCTGCCGTCACAAACAGTTGACACAGTGACCGTTCCATCTTCGGAGCGGGTAAAGTCCACGGCCTTTGTGCCGAAGTGGTACTCACCCCCGCAGCTCTCGATGAGTTTCCTTA
>CAMOVV010000073.1 GCA_946627685.1 uncultured Bacteroidales bacterium | reverse complement strand
CATACGAGATCTTTTGGTGACTGGAGTTCAGACGTGTGCTCTTCCGATCTACACCCAGGCCGGACAGGAAAATTCCTTCACCTGGGAGAAGATGGGCGCCGGCCTGCAAATGCAGGTGGAAATGGTTGCGGACGCCCGCAAGAGCGGGAAAATCCGTGTCCTGACCCTTTCCGAGGCCGGAAAATGGTTCTCGTCGAAATACAAGGTAACCCCTCCGACGTCCCTGTCATGCCTCGAGGATACCTATGGCGGCTTCCGCAAGAGCGTGTGGTTCAACAGTCGGTTCTACAGGGTCAACATCTTGTGGGACAATGGTATCGTCTGGGTGAGGGACATCCATCTTTTCAACGAGAAGATTCCTTCCAAGTATATCTCCGAGGCGGGGACAAGCACCAAATGCGAGTTCTTCACCCTTCCCGTCGTGGACGGTTTCCTCTGGAGCTCTCCGGGGGATTTCGCCGGAATCAGGATTTGGCAGGACAACGGGAAAAACCTCTCTCCTTCGGAGATTGAGTTCAGTACCATGGATGTAGAGACTGTCGGGGACAAGGAGATGAGAGTGGTGCTGAATACCATCGACGGCAGGAGCGTAACCTTTACGATGACGGAGAAAACGCTTGACGTTTCGGCGAAGAATATGACTTCCGACTGGTGCCTCGTCCTGGAAGCGGCCAAAGACAAGGAACTTCCTTTGAAGGTGGAGGGCAAGTTCACCGTTTCCGGCGAGCAGGACGGTTTCCGCTATGGGGTCAGGTTTACCAGCGGCAACGTGATGGCCTCCGGCAAGCGGATAATTTTCTCCCCCGACGGGGAAGACCGCATGACGATAGTTCCTTTCGTTTAATCATATTTTCCGTATCATGAAGCAGTTACTTCTTGTTCTTGCGGCAGTCTCGTGCCTTTCCTGCACGGGCCGCGTCTTCGTCGCCCCGGCTCCTGAAGGGGAGCCTCTCAGCGCATCCTGGAAGGTGAAGGTGGCCGGGCGGGAGGTCCCCGTCTTTGACTGCAAGGTGGCTTCCGGCGACAGGGAGAGCCGGAACAAGGCGATGGATGACAAGGTCAACTCCGGGAATTATTACGAGGTGGCCTCCTTCGCGTATTTCGACCTCCTGAAAGGGAGCGCCGCCGTCGAGGTGACTTCCTCCGAAGACATCCGCGAGGCCAGGGTCCTTCCGGAAAGCGCGGGCATCATTCCTGAAATACGTGGGAACAAACTGAGTTTCAAGGTGTCCCGTCCTCTTAACCTGACGGTTGAAGTGAACGGTGATATCATCCATTCCCTCCATGTCTTCGTCAATCCACCGGAGAAGGACGTCCCCTCTCCCGACGACCCCGACGTGATTTATTACGCCCCGGGAATCCACGACCTCTGGGAAACCGTTGAGGTCGGGGACGGCAAGACGGTGTACATTGCTCCCGGAGCCATCCTTCGCTGGCACAACTGGGAGGAAGGCGACGGGCACGACCCGAAGAAGAGCTCCGGCAGATGCTTCAGGATAACCGGCGACAATGTGCGGTTCATAGGAAGGGGAATCATTGACGAGGATGGCGTACACAGGGCCCGCAGCCGCGGACCTCTGGGCATCACCGGCCGCAATGTCTATCTGGAAGGGGTCATCATCCGCAATTCCTCGGGCTGGACGGTAGTGGTTGACGACACCGAGAACGTTGAAATAGACAATATCAAGCTTATCGGCTTCAGGGCCAATTCCGACGGAATCGACATCTGCGGCAGTTCCCATGTCAGGGTGCATGACTGCTTCATCCGCACCCTCGACGACCTCATCGTAGTCAAGGCCTTCGGCTCGAGCGGGAGGGGCTGCGAGGACATCCTTGCGGAAAGATGCGTCCTGTGGAACGAGGTGGCACATGCCCTTAGCATCGGCGCCGAGCTCCGTTATCCGGTGAAGGGAGTCGTTTTCCGCGACTGCGACGTCATCCACGACACCTGCCGGGAATGGTCGCTGAGGATTTATCACACCGACAGCGCCCTTGTCAGCGACGTGACCTTCGAGAATATCCGGATTGAGGAGTCCGAAAGGTTCATCTCCCTGTGGATAAACGATGCAGTGTGGACTTCCGATCCGGAAAGAGGACACATAGAGAACGTGACTTTCAAGGACATAACCCTCAAGACTCAGCCCAGGACGGGAACCGGAGTCCAGTTCCTCGGATATGACGACGGCCATGCCGTGGACGGGGTGAGGGTCGAGAACGTATCCATAGCCGGTCACCGTGTCACCGCTGAGGATGTGGACATGAACGGATTCGTCCGAAATGTGGTCGTGGAGTAGTAGAGTTTATAAGAGAAGAAATGAAGAGAAAGTTTTTGTTCCTTGCCATGGCGGCTTCCGCCGTCGTGGTGTGTTGTTCGCGGAAGGCGGCCATCCGCCCCGGTGAGTTGAAATCCCCCGAGAAAACCTCTTTCCAGGTAAAAGGGCAGCCGGATTCACTGTATGACATCCGCGCGGACGTGGTGATGATGAGCGATGTCGAGAATACGGCGGAGAAGGCTCCGAACTGGCGCAGCCGGGGTTATTATCCGGCCGCTTTTACCTGCCTTTCCCGCAAGGGGGACTATATCAACGGCCTTTGGGACGGGAAGAAGCATCCTGACGAGGCCCAGCTCACCCAGTTCGGCGATACGGTATATTCCGGGACCCCCTATTACAAGAACATAGTCGTGGTGCCTACGGACAATTACATCGCGCAGATGAAGGAACATGTCATAAAGACCGCGATTGACGGAGGGGCGGAGGCCATCTATCTGGAAGAGCCGGAGTTCTTTGTGAGGGGAGGCTACAGCGACGCCTTCAAGAGGGAGTGGGAAAAATATTATGGCTTCCCGTGGAGGCCCCAGCACGAGAGTGCGGAGAACATGTTCTATTCCAACCGCCTCAAGGCCCATCTGTATGCAAGGGCCTACGAGGAACTGTACACTTATGCGAAAGAGTACGGCAGGAGCCTTGGAAAGGACATCAAATGCTACGCGGGTATCCACTCCATAATCAACATCACCCAGTGGCACTGCATCACCCCCCAGGTGGAACTCCTGCGGATGTCATGCATAGACGGCATCGTGGCCCAGGTCTGGACCGGCACTTCTAGGGAACCCAATTACTATCAGGGCGTTGCCAAGGAACGTACTTTCGAGACCGCCATGCTGGAGTACAGTTGCATGGGGGCTATGGTCCGCCCTTATGGCAAGAGGGCCTATTTCTGCACGGACCCCGTGGAGGACAACATCAAGACCTGGGAGGATTACAAGTTCAATTTCCAGTCCGGCTATGTGGCCGAGCTGCTTTATCCGGGAAACAACTATTATGAGGTGATGCCCTGGCCCGACAGGATTTACAAGAAACCTTACGGTATTGATGCCAAGGGAGATACGACGGTGATTTCCAAGGATTACGCCACCCAGCTCCAAGTGATGGTGGACGCCTTGAACAGGATGCCCGTAACGGAAAACAGGGTGTCCGGGTCCACCGGGATAGCGGTGATGCTCAGTTCCACGATGGTATATCAGCCCATGGTCAGGCCCCTCAGCCGCAAGGGTTTCCTTGAACTGCTCAAGACCAGCACCGAACTCTACAACGTCCCCAAAAACCTTACGGACGTGAACCTGGTGAGCGCCAGCGAGTTCATCTCCTTCGACCGTACGACGGAGCCACTTTCTGAGTTGAACGACCCCAAGGCTTCCAATTATTTCGGCCTGGCCATGCCTCTGGTGAAGAGGGGGATCCCCGTAGGTTCCGTCTATCTTGAGAACCTCGACCGTCCGGGTGTCTGGGACGGGGTGGACGTCCTGCTGCTGAGTTATTCGGGGATGAAGCCGCTTGATCCGGCCATGAACCGGCATATTTCGGACTGGGTGAAGGAAGGCGGCCGTCTCATATATTTCGGCCGCGACACCGACCCTTTCCAAAGGATCGGGGAGTGGTGGAACCGTGACGGGAACTCTTTCCCGGCTCCTTCCGCCCACCTGTTCAGCCTCATGGGAATCGACGGTGATTCCTCCGGAGGCACATATGCCTATGGAAAGGGAAGCGTGACGATAGTCCGCAAGGATCCCAAGGAACTCGCCCTTGATGCCCATGGGGACGAGGAACTCATGTCCGTGGTGAAACCGGTATATGAGGCTTCGGGAGAGAAACTGGAATATAAGAATTCGTTCTATCTCGAGCGCGGCCCCTATGACATCATGGCCGTCATGGAAGAGAGCGTGGACAACAGCCCTCTCATGAAGGAGGGGCTTTTCATAGACCTTTTCGACCCTGACCTTCCGGTAATCCGTGAGAAGAGGGTAGTACCGGGCGGCCAGGCCATGCTGTACGATCTGGGCAGGGCCGGGAAGTGTCGCCGTCCGGAAATCCTTGCCGTGGCCGGCAGGGCCTATGACGAGAAAAATTCGAGGGGAACCTTCTCTTTCTTGGTGAAAGGGCCTTACGGCACTACCGACGTGATGCGCATACGTTTCCCGAAGGAACCCTGGAGCGTACAGGCTTCCGTAGAAGGGAAGCCTGTGGACTGCCTGTCCCGTTGGGACGGAGAAAGCGGCACCCTGCGCCTCGAATTCACCAACACCCACAGGGGTGTAGATATAAGCATAGATTATTGATTATCAAGTAGTAATTGTTTATTATAAACATCATGAACCTTAGACGAACCATTCTGATCTCCGCGGCCGTCGCGGTTCCCCTGATGACCTCATGCAGAGGTACCAAGGTGTCCTATGATTCCCTATATGACCCAATAGCGGACGTGGGGCAATACAGGTATGAAGCCCTTTCGGAACTTCCCCCTTACTATGCCGATCTGAATACATCGGACCTTTATGAGCGTATCCTGGCCGCTTCCATAAGCGGACTCGGTGCCCGCGCAGTGGAGGAAGGACGCAGCGATACCGGATTCTGGATTCCCTGCGGTCATGACAATCTTGCTGTGTACAAGGCCGTTCTCAAGTCTTTGGCAGACAATGGCTGCAAGAAGATCGGAGGTGTCGGCGCCAGGGAACTTGCCCTTGCCCGGAAGATGGATATAGGGGGCCATGAGGTTGATCTTGGCAATGTCTGCGACGGTTATATCCTCACCGACATGGAGAAGAACCCGGAGAGCGCTGCCGTAGCCACCACCGCTTCCCACGTCTTCAGGGGCCTGATCGTGGACCGCAGGGACAAGGCCGCCTTCGACAAGGCCGGGTACAGGATGCTCTATGATGCATCGGAAAAGACCGCCTCCGACGCCTATGAGGAATTCATGGACAAGTGTACTACGAAGGGTTTTACCGTGATGCCCGCATACACATACGAGGGGAAGGATTACGCCATCCAGACTGGCCAGTTCTTCATGAACATGTATCATCAGCCAGGCCGCCCCGAGACCGGTGACCACTGGGATATTTTCGAGAAGTGCTGCAGCAGGATGGAACCCAATTCCTCCGTGTATGGCTGGGAATGGTCCTCCCTTCATGATGAAAGGGCCATCAACGGGGCTACGAGCAAATACGGGCTCAACACGGCCGTGAACGACTGGTCCTACAACTATCCTCTCACTACTGCGGCCTACTGGAAACGCCAGAAGAGCGACCTCGCCACAGTGCTCGATCCCAAGACGATTGACTACTCCAAGAAAAAGAAGTTCGTTTCCTTCTTTATGACCGACGGAGATAACACCCAGTGGATGATGGCCGGGTTCGTCGGGGATTACCTCCTGCATCCGGACGCATCTTCCACAAAGTCGGCTTTCGGCATCAACACCACCCTTACCCCGCAGATTTCCCCCGAGGCCTATGCGACCATACTCTCTTCCCAGCCTGAAGGCTGCACATTCGTCGAGGTCCAGGGTGGCGGAGTCATCTATTCCGATTCATTTGCCGAGGGAACGGGCAACCGTCCGGAGGCCTTGAAGGAGAGGGCCCGCCAGACGGCCGCGTGGATGCGGCAGCACAGGGTGAAGGTCCTCGGCCTGATGGCGAAGGATGACTGCTGCAGCGCCGAGTCTCAGGAGTGCTACAAGACCATGATCGAGGCCAACGACCAGCTTGTCGGCCTCATAGCCCTCCAGTATACTCCCTATGCGGGAGGCAAGGGTGAAATCTTCTGGTTCAGGAATACTGCCGGCTATGACATCCCCGTCGTTACTGTGAAGCTGTCCGTCTGGAATACCAATCCTCCTTATGAAAACGTTGAGGGTTCGCCTGCTTTCGTGGCCAGGCGTCTTGGCG
>CAMOVV010000072.1 GCA_946627685.1 uncultured Bacteroidales bacterium | reverse complement strand
GCTGTTCCTGGACATTGGCTGCCCCCTCATGAATCGTCCATCCCATGAATGCATGCTCATCATCCGATGTGGAATAGGACAGATTTACTTCATATTCTCTGGGGTCCGTACTGCCGACAGGATATAATACAGCCTCTCTTCCCACAGATGCGAGTGTTGTGTCCAGATAATTGATCGTATAATGATCAAAAATCATTGCATGGTAGGTGATTTCTGTCCCATCTGCCACTCCGTGATGCGGGTATGGGATGACAAGGCTATCTGTTCCAACCGCGAATGCGGGCTGTACTTCAACCGGACAGTGTTCAAGAAAAGACTCGGAACCACGACCGTGAAGCATCTCTTCGAGAAAGGCTATACGGGGCTCGTCAAGGGCTTCATCTCCACCAAGACGGGAAAACCCTTCGACGCCTGGCTGAAGCTCGAACTGAGCGAAAAAGACGGGCGAAGATACGCCAACGCCAAACTACAGTTCAACAAAAAATAATACACTATATGTTTACCCTTCTACAAAGAAAAAAAATAAAAGCGGAGTATAATTTTCTCGAATGGATTAAAAACCGCTTCCCGGGACGCTTGAGCTTTGAAGATCCGGACTATTTCAATAATCCGGATAATATTGCATACTTCCCGACAGATATTTCAGATTTATCACCATACACTCCGCCGAATTGTTTAGACGGAGACTTCCTGTTCCTCAAAGTAAACTATAAAGAACAACCAGGCAAAAGAATAAAAATATACTGTGCTTCAACAAATACAGAATGGCTTCTCAATAAGATAAGCTATAAAGATTACGAACACTACCTAGAACTGAAAGAAAAACTAAAAAAAGAAGGCTGGGAAGAAGACCAACATCATCACTGGAAACGAGAACTAAAATGGTTTGAAGAAAGCAGCTATGATGATGCTCAAGGAATGTTTGAAGAAATAAAATACAACATCATAGAACATTTCGGCTCAGAAGAAGAACAACCCATGATGTCATTTAAAAGCCTCTCAATAGATGAGATGGAAGAACACATAATCATGCTCAACCGCAGTATAGCCTATTACATACATGACTTCGGAAACGGGCCTGAATGGAAATACTTCTACTATATCAATGACAATACAAGAACAACATGCGACTTTCCTCCAGAAATCCAAAACAAAGAAGAAGCAAAAAAGTATCTTGAGAAAAAATTTCCCGGACGAGAAATAGTACAATTCGAATATAAAGAAACTCAAGATTACTCACAACCAAAGCAACCGTAAATGATAAAAAATCTCCTTGTCTGCACGCTTTTCCTCACACTGTGCCTCCCTATGGGGGCACAGATAATTCATTCCCTGGACGAAGAACCCATCACGGAATGGAAGGGGAATATCGCAAGCCTCGATACGTGGAAGTTCGCCGAAGAGGAAGCCCCGACGGAGCCTGCCCCGGCGGAGGCTCCGGAACCCGTCGTTCCGTACGCCCCGACAGACCTCCCGTCCGAAAGCGTACTGGAGTCACGTATCAAACTCCTTCCGCAACAGTTCCTCGTTCCATACAACGACATCCTTGAAGCGCAGATAGCGGATTATATAGTCAACCACCGCCGCCAGCTCCTCCGAATCCTCGGCAAGTACCTCGCCGAGGAAGGGCAGATGCGCAGCATCTTCCGCGCCTACGGCGTGCCGGAGGACCTGACCGCCCTGGCTATAGTCGAGTCCGCTCTCAACCCCAACGCCGTCTCCCCGGCTGGCGCAGCGGGCCTGTGGCAACTGATGCCGGACACAGCAAGGCGTTACGGGCTTGAATGCAACGAACTCATTGACGAACGCTTCGAGAAAGAACCGTCCACCAGGGCGGCAGCGAAATACCTCCGGGACGCCTACCGTCGCTGGGGCTCGTGGCCGCTCGCCATCAGCGCATACAACTGCGGCTCAGGTAACGTGATGAAAGCCGTAAGGAAAGCAGAGACCGACGACTACTGGACAATCTACCAATACCTTCCTTCGGAGACAAGGGGCTACATGCCAGCCTTCCTTGCGGCACTCTATACAGTGTACTTCTACAAACTGCACGGCATGGAACCAGTTCCATACAGAAAAACATCAAAATAATGTCAAATTTTCAGAAAAGTGACAAAATTTTGAAACAGCCTTTCCTGGGAGCGTCAAGGGTGCGCCTGACGCTTTTCTCCCTTGACGTCCCGGAAGCGCAGTTCCTGTCCCGCACTGTCCTGCCGCGCTATGGTCGCGTCGCGCCCATCTAATGCGGTAGGGCAGTGCAAAATTAAGAACTGCCACGGCTGAAACAAAAATTCTGATATGTACGAGAAGCTACTTGAAAACCTTAATGATGAACAGCGTGCCGCTGTACTGGCAAAAGACGGTCCCATCCTCATCAACGCAGGAGCAGGCTCCGGAAAGACACGTGTTCTGACCTCACGCATAGCCATGCACCTCCTCGACGGGGTCGCACCCTGGGAGATACTCGCCCTTACCTTCACGAAGAAGGCTGCGGGTGAGATGCGTGAACGAATAGAAAAACTCGCAGGCCCCCAAGCTAAAAAGCTCGTAATGGGCACGTTCCACTCCGTCTTTATCCGGTTCCTACGTGAATACCACGATTATATCACCTTCCCGTCGAACTTCACCATCTTCGATAAGGAAGATGCCGACAATTGCCTCAAGGACATCATCGGCGAAACGCTCTACGGGCCACAGTGGAAAGACAAAGCTTATGTCAAAAGCCTGTCGGACGAACAGAAGAAAGCCCGAAAGAGAATGCTTGAGAAGGTCTATAAAATCAAAGACGTCTCTTCAAGGATATCCCTTCTCAAAAACGCATTCATCGTCCCTTCCGACTATCGTTCGGACAGTGAACTTGTAAGTTATGATATCCATCTCGGACGAGACAGGATGCCGGAGATCTACGAAGCCTACATGAAACGCTGCAAACGTTCCAACGCAATGGACTTCGATGATATCCTCGTCTATACCTTCTTCCTTTTCAAGAACTACCCGGATATCGCAAGACAAGTATCCTCACGTTTCCGTTACGTCCTTGTGGATGAATATCAGGACACCAACGTCATCCAGTACAAGATACTCACCATGCTCACCGCAGTGCACGGCAACGTATGCGTCGTCGGAGATGACTCGCAGTCCATCTATGCCTTCCGTGGGGCAAAGATTGAGAATATCCTTAACTTCCAGAAGGACCATCCCGGCTGCCGGCAGTTCCGCCTCGAGATGAACTACCGTTCCACTCCGTTCATCGTAGATGCCGCCAACGCCCTCATCGAAAACAACGAGGGCCGTCTTGACAAGCACTGCTACGCGTCCCGTTCCGGGGGAAACGAAGTGGAAATCCAGTTCGTCAAGAACGACCGTCTGGAAGCCCGTTTCATTGCAGACCGGATGAATGCGGCCCACGATAAAGGGCAGGGCTGGAACACCATGGCCGTCCTCTACAGGACCAACGCCCAGGCGAGGGAACTGGAGGACGCCTTGCTGAAAAAACATATCCCCTACGTCATATACTCTGGCATGTCCTTCTTCGAAAGAATGGAAATAAAGGACGTGCTGGCCTACATGAAACTCGTCATCAACCACAACGACGACGAGTCCTTCAAGAGAATCTGCAACAAACCCGCCAGGGGAATCAGCGACGAGACGCTGAACACTCTCCTTGCCCGGACCTCATTCACGGGCCTCTCGCTCTTCGAACAAGCCAAAGACCTCGACCACGACGAATGCGGACTTAAGCCGAAGCCCATTGCAGCATTGAAAACCTTTGTCTCGCTGATCGAGCAGCTTGACACGGCAAACGCCGGGAACAACGCTTTCGAGACCGCTACGGACATCATCAACAAGACGGGTATCTATGCCCTATACAAAGACGACGAAGACACTGACGGGCAAAAAAGAAGCAATAACATCGATGAACTGATGAACGGTATTTCCTACTTCCTTGACGAGCAGCAACAGGATTACTCCTCCGGAGAGGGCGGCGTACCAAAAACCTCCCTTGGGGACTATCTTGAGAACATCGCCCTCCTTTCGGCCGTTGACCGTCAAGAGAATGACGGGGACTCCGTCTCACTGATGACCTCACACTCAGCCAAGGGACTGGAGTACGACACAGTCTTCATCGCCGGAGCCGAAGAGGGGCTTTACCCGGCCCTCAGGAACGACTCTACGCCCTTCGACCTCGAAGAGGAACGAAGACTGTTCTATGTATCCATGACACGAGCCCGTAACGAACTTATCATCACCTCCTGCGAAAACCGCTGGAAATACGGAAAGACAGAGCCTTCGGACCCCAGCCGATTCCTTGATGAAATCATACCGGAAGACATGCCGGAATGACATAAAACACCTTATACATTAACTTTTAAACACTTTTCAAACATGAAAGAACTCGTAGCAAAAATCAATGCCGACATGGCAGCCTTCCAGCAGGAATCCGCCGCACAGCTCGAAAAAGGCAACAAGGCCGCAGGTGCACGCGCCCGCAAGGTCGCCCTCGAACTGATGAAGGAACTCAAGGAGTTCCGCAAAATCTCCGTTGAATTCTCGAAATAACGGTTGACGATGACTTCCCCGGAGATTCCTTCGGGGAAGCCCTTTAATCTACTACTTCCAATACTTCAAAAAAGCAAAGGCACCCTCCCGGGTGCCCTTGTTTCGTTAATACCTTGATGAAACACAATGAAAAAAGAAATCATCATCGCAGCTGCACTTGCACTGCAAAAAAGCGAGAATGATTGCTTTGTAGCGGGAGTGGGAGTCGAACCCACGACCTCCGGGTTATGAGCCCGACGAGCTACCTCTGCTCTACCCCGCAATGTCTTGTAGTCTGAGAGGGGATCGAACCCTCAATCCTTCCGGAAACGGCTTTTGAGACCGTCGCGTATACCCGTTCCGCCATCAGACTAACAACAAAACTCCAATAAAGAACTGCATCACTAAGCAAAGTCTCCAGTTGCGCCACAGGGCCAGAATGACCGTTGACCCTGTGACAGGAAACAACTGGACGCTGAAACGATTCAGCTTACAAAACTTTAGCCGAAGACAAAGATAATACATTTTTTTCAAACACAAAACTTTTTGAAGTAATGAAAACAAAACTGCACTTCCTGCACATATCTTCCTTCCATGACAAGAAGATGATGACCGTGATGCCCGGTCAGGTGCTCGGCCGCACCCCAATCAGGGATAACGCCCTCGTCACAGACAAACGCTCCGGTACGTGTGTCCAGAACGCCAGGGCAAAATACCCTGTCGGAACCGTATTCTACACCACAACACTAAAGAAAGCCACTGGGAAGTACACCGCCGCAGACATAGTGGCGCTATCAGAAGACGACAACGTGTTCCTTGACGCGAAAGCGGAATTCGAGAAATTCACACACAACAAATAAAAAGTTTTGTGTTTATAACAAAAACTGTTATCTTTGTTGTAGAATTATTTTTGTTATGACAACAGATATAACTAAAATATCGTCAAACAACACTGTAGCAAAAGTAACACTTGACAAGGACACCGTTATAAAGGCGTTCCTTGCATCCCTTGATGTCAAAAACACCTCAAGAAAAACTTACGGCGACGCCATAAGACAATACTTCAAGTGGCTCGACAAGACCGGAAGAGAACTTGCGGAAGTACAGGCCGAAGACATCATCATCTACAAACAATACCTACTCACAAGCGGACACAGGGTACTCACAACAAGGGCTTATATCATAGCCCTTCACCGCTTCTATCAGTGGGCTGAATCCAGGAAACTCTATCCGAACATAGCCGCCGGCGTAAAGGCCCCGAGAGTCAACCAGGGAGGAACGAAAGAGCATTTCATCAAAATGCACCTCACCACCCTCCAGGGAAAAGAGCTGATTGAACAGTACAAAAACCCCAGGGACAAGGCAATGGTAAACCTCATGCTCAGGACGGGTCTCAGGACGATTGAGGTGTCAAGAGCGAAGATATCGGATATCAGTTTCCGCAACGGAAGAAGAATCCTATATGTATGGGGAAAAGGAATGGACGCCCCGGACCACTCCGTGTATGTCGTTCTTACCAACTCTGCGTGGATACCTATCAAGACCTATCTTGACACAAGAGGTAACACCCTCCAGGAAGAACCCCTCTTTGCCACTGAAGGAAAGGGCCGACACCCGTCGAAAACGGGTGAAGGAGAGGGAAAGGAGCACAGAGGCGGACCGATGACGCCGAGACTTATCCAGCTCATAATAAAGAAGGGATTACGCGCCATAGGGCTCGACTCCCACGAATATTCGGCACACTCACTCAGACACACCACAGCGACGCAGATCATCAAGAATGGCG
>CAMOVV010000071.1 GCA_946627685.1 uncultured Bacteroidales bacterium | reverse complement strand
CGACATCAACACCGCCGCCGGCTACAAGGAAATAGAGCCGCCCGTAGTGGTGAACGCCGCTTCCGGTTTCGGCACCGGCCAGCTTCCCGACAAGGAGGCGCAGATGTACTTCGTGGGCCTGGACAACTTCTACCTCATCCCTACGGCTGAAGTTCCCGTCACCAACATCTACAGGGACGTCATCCTTTCCGAGAAGGACCTTCCCAGGGCAATGACGGCCTACACTCCCTGCTTCCGCCGCGAGGCCGGGTCCTACGGCAAGGATGTGAGAGGACTCAACAGGCTCCATCAGTTCGACAAGGTCGAAATCGTCCGCATCGAGAAGCCGGAGAACTCCTACGCCGCCCTTGACGCCATGGTCGCCCATGTCGAGAGCATCGTCAATAAGCTCGGCTTGCGCTACCGCATTCTCCGTCTTTGCGGAGGAGACATGAGCTTCACCTCGGCCATCACCTACGATTTCGAACTCTGGTCCGCCGCCCAGGGCCGCTGGCTCGAGATTTCTTCCGTTTCCAACTTCGAGACCTTCCAGTCCAACCGTCTCCACCTCAGGTACAAGGACGAGAGCGGCAAGATTCAGCTCTGCCACACCCTGAACGGCAGTTCCCTCGCCCTTCCCCGCGTGGTGGCAGCCCTCCTGGAAGACAATCAGACCGAAGACGGAATCATCATCCCCGAGGTGCTCAGGCCATACACCGGTTTCGACCGCATAGACTGATTCCCATGGCCTCAAGGACCATCATAGGCATCGACCCCGGAACCAACCTGCTTGGTTTCGGGGTTATCCGTGTGGAGAACAACAAGCCCGTGTTCGTGGATATGGGCGTGCTGGACCTTCGCAAGGAGAAGACCCCGTATGCAAAGCTCCGGCAGATTTATGAGACGGTCTCCGAGGTCTGCAAGACCTACCACGGGGACGAAATGGCCCTTGAATCACCATTTTACGGAAAGAACGCCCAGGTGGTGCTGAAACTCGGAAGGGCCCAGGGAGCCGCGATGATTGCCGCGGCCGAGCAGGGGATAGAAAAAATCTTCGAGTATGCCCCCAGACGGGCCAAGGAGGTGGTGACAGGCAACGGCGCCGCTTCAAAAGAACAGGTGAGCCTGATTCTTCAGAACACCCTCGGGGTGAAGTTCGACGCATCCCGTCCCCTCGATGCGACGGACGCCCTCGGCGTGGCGCTTTGCCATTTTTACCAGACATCCGGAGTCCTTTCCGGGGTAGATTCCTCCTCCAGTTGGGAAGATTTCATCCGCAACAACCCTTCGAGGGTCAGGAAATAGTTTTTTTTCTTCTCCCGGGATTAAACCATAGGGCGCCTTCTGTGTCTAATTATCGGTTATTAAGTTAGTAGAGTATTAAGATGCGGTTTATTTGCAAGCTATCCCTCCTTCTTTCCCTTGTTCTGTCATGTGTCGTATCCCTTCCTGCCGGCGCCATCGAAGTAGAGGCGGGCGGTGACGTGAAGGTCACCCTGACCGATTCCACGACGGGGGAGCCCGTGGGATTCGCCACTGTTTATATCGTCAAGGCGGGCGCGAAAGACCCTGCCAAATACGCCCTTACGGATGCCAAGGGTGTCGGCGTCCTCGAGAAGGTACGTCCCGGCACCTATCTCCTCAAGGCGGAAATGATGGGTTACAAGTCCGTGGAGAAGGAAATCAAGGTCGAGGGACCGCTGGATTTGGGAGAAATCAAGATGGAGCCCGACAGGGAGGTGCTTGATGCCGCCCTGGTCTCGGCCACCGGCAATCCCATCGTCATCAAGAAGGATACGGTGGAGTATAACGCCTCTTCTTTCAAGACCACCGACAACGACATGCTTGAGGACCTGCTCAAGAAGCTTCCTGGCCTCGAGGTCGCGGATGACGGGTCCATCACCGCCAACGGACAGACTATCACCAAGATAACCATCGACGGAAAGACCTTCTTCCTGGATGACCCCCAGCTCGCTTCCAAGAATATCCCCGCCAAGATTATCCAGAAAATCAAGGTGGTGGAGAAGAAGTCCGAGCAGGCCGAATTTACCGGTTTTTCAGACGGACAGGAAGAGACCGTCATCGACCTTTCCGTCCAGAAAGGAATGATGAAGGGGCTTTTCGGAAACGTAATGGCAGGCGGCGGACATGACTGGACCTCCAGTGAAAAGACCTCCCTCGGAAGCAATGACGGAGACTACCGTTACCAGGGAGCGGCCTTCGTCGGCAGGTTCAACGACCACAGCCAGATCAGTCTCATCCTCAATGCCAACAATACCAACAACCGCGGATTCAACGACATGTCCGGCGGAATGATGCAGGGCATGCGCGGCGGAGGAGGCGGTATGGGCCGCGGCATGGGCGGCTGGGGCGGAGGCAACGGCATCACTTCCTCCCGGATGGGCGGAATCAACGGAGCCTGGGACCTCTTCGACGGCAACATGAACATCGGCGGCAACTACCTGTTCAACGCCACCAACAGGGACGTCAACGAGGACAGCCGCAAGGAGACCTATCTTGACGACGGCAGCACCCTCGTATATGACAACCACGGCTTCAGCAACACCGATTCCTACGGCAACCGCCTCGGCATGAGGCTCGACCACAAGTTTTCCGAGAAAACCTCCATCCTCTTCCAGCCTTCGGTAAACTTCGGCCACGGCAGCTACCGCGAGTTTGACGAATTCCAGACGACGAGGAACGCCTCTTCCGGAACCTCCGAGAAGACGAACACCGGCTTCAACGACAATACCGGCTTCAACAAGAACTGGAACACTTCCGGCTTCCTCCTTTTCCGCCAGAGACTCGGACGCAAGGGCCGCACCCTCTCCTTCATGGGACGCTACAGCTTCAGCAACAATGACATGCAGGGGTTCAACCAGTCCCTTACCACGGATTTTGACGAGGGGGTTCCCCGCGATTCCATCATCAACCAGAGGTTCGACCAGAACATGAAGTCCAGTTCCCTTTCCGGAAGGCTGACTTACACGGAGCCCCTCTCCTCCAATTTCTTCCTCGAGGGCAACTACGAGTATTCCTGGAACAAGTCCACCTCCTACAAGAACACCTACAACAGCGGTGACAACAGCGGCTTCACCGTTGACGAGCACAGTTATTCCGCCGCCGGCGAGACTTTCGACAAGACCTATTCCAACCGTATCGAGAACCGCTACATCAACCAGTCCATCGGGCTCAACCTCATGTACCAGAAGGACAAGGTCACGGCCCAGATAGGCTTCGGCGCCAATCCCACCGACACCAAGAACACCACGATGAGGCTCGGAAAGGAGACCCCCTACGAGAGCAAGGTGGTCAACTGGACCCCCCGCGCCATGCTGTTCTTCGACCCCAGCGACAACACCAACCTGAGGGTCTTCTATTTCGGACGTTCCTCCCAGCCTTCCACCTCCCAGCTGATGCCCGTCCCCGACAACACCAACCCTCTGAACGTGTCGTTCGGAAACCCCTACCTCGAGCCTTATTTCAACCATAACATAAGGTCGGAGTTCCGCAGTTCCAACAAGCAGACCTTCTCTTCCCTCGACGTCAATTTCGGCGGCGGCATGGTGCAGAATCCCGTTGTCAGCGCGGTCTGGTACGGACTCAACGGAGCCCAGTATTCCATTCCCGTCAACGGCCCCTCCTCCTGGAACGGGTTCGTGAGGATGTTCTACAACACCCCCATCGCCAAGTCCAACTTCTCGGTGTCTAACATGTCCAACATGAGCTTCTCCAGGTCGGCTTCCTACATCGGGAGTTCGAGCTTCGACACCGGCAGGTATTATAAGGACGGAGACTTCGACTACGAGCTCTTCCACAGCGATTTCCCCGACCTTGACGATGCGTCGGCCTTCTCCCGCAACGACATCCGCACGGTCAACGTGACCGAGCGTCTGCGCCTTACCTACCGCAACGACAAGCTGGAGCTCCAGGCAAGCGGCAGGACCACCTTCAGGAAGTCCTGGTACACGGTCGCCAACGCCACCACCAATCCCACCTGGAACAACCAGCTGCAGGGTTCGGTCAACTGGACGGCCCCGGCCGGCTTCGGCCTCGTGTCGGATTTCAGCTACAACTGGTACAATGGATATTCTACCCAGCAGGATCCCGAATATATTCTCAACGTGGCGGTTACGAAGCTTCTCTTCAAGAATTCAATGACCGTCCAGATCAAGGCCTGGGACCTTCTGAACCAGTCCAAGAACCTGCACGTCACCGATGCTTCCAACTACCATCAGGAAGTTCTTAACAACACCCTCGGAAGGTATGTGATTCTTTCGCTGACCTGGCGTTTCGGCAACTACGGCGGAATGAGAGGCGGCATGCGCGGTCCCGGAGGACGCGGTCCCGGAGGTCCTCCCAGAAGGTAGGAGATTACCTGTATGATTCAGGGACGATGCTCCTGACAAGCAGAAGGAGCAGAAGGAGGATGAAGACGAAGGTGCAAAGCCTTCCGCAGATGTCCCCGTGACGGACGAAGAAGGTTTCTCCTGAACTTAAATGCAGCGTTCCTTCAAGAGTCGCCGGCTCCCACCAGGAGGTCCGGGAAACGATGTCGCCCCTCTGGTTTATGAAGGCTGAAATCCCGGAGTTCGCGCACCTGGCGATGTCCCTTCTGGTCTCTATGGCTCTCAGGCGCGAGTAGTCCAGATGCTGCCGGTACCCGGGAGTGTTTCCCCACCAGGAGTCGTTTGTTATGACCACGAGGGCCTTGGCTCCGGCTTTGACATATTCCGTGCAATACTCTCCATAGACTGATTCATAGCAGATTGCGCATCCGAGCGGAACGCCTCCGCAGTGCAGGGGAGTCCTTTCTTCCTGCCCGACATCCCTTCCCATCACTCCTCCGAGAAGATCGTCCAGGGGCCTGAATACGGCCGGGTAGGGAGTCAGTTCCACGCCGACCACGAGCTTGCTCTTGTGATAGATTTCGTTCCTTCCCGTCCAGTCGGTCATTATGGCCGAATTGTGGGATTCGTACCAGAGCCCGTCCCGAAGTTCCCTTGCAAGGGGGGTGGGCCTTCCCGCTGAAGGGATTAAGGTATGGGTCGAAGCCCCGTAGAGAAGATTGACTCCCTTTTTGTCTCTCAGGAGACGGCGGTAGGTCAGAGCGGATTCCGAAGCATCCGGATATGAGGCGTTTATGTCGCTTGTGAAAGTCTCAGGGGCGATGACAAGAAGGGGAGAGGAGGACTTTGAAGAGTCCCTGCCTTCGATGAAAGGGGAGGCCTGGGAGACGAGGATGCCGTCCTGCTCCTGCCTTGTCATAGCGGTGAATTTGTGGTAAGGGTCTATGTTGGGCTGGATTATGAGGGTTTCCAGGGTTTCGTCGGAGGTCTCTTCATATCCGGAATAGACCACGCGGGAAACGATGAAGGGACAGATGAGAAGGGCTGCGAGGAAGCCTGCCGAGGAAAATTTTGCGGCCCTGCCGAAATTCTTGTCCCATTTCCCCGTCAGATAGGAATAAAGCAGTCCGAAAATGCCCAGGTTGCAGGCCCAGACCCAGAGGGAGCCGCCGAGGGTACCTGTCCATTCATACCACTGTATTGACTTAGAGCTCTTTGCAAAGGAGTTGCCGAGAACCAGCCAGGGCCAGGAAATCTGCGCGGAGGTGAGGTACCAGCGTTCCCAGGCAATCCACGCGGCGGCAAGGAACACGTAGGGGAGGGCGCCCTTGAACTTTTTTTTCGACAGGCGGAAAAGCCCGAAGATGAGGGACATCTGAAGCGAGTTCGCAAGGACCGCGAAGATTCCCCCTCCGACGGTGGCGTTGCACACCCAGAAGGTGGTGGCCGCGTTCCACATCACGAATGTGAGATAGTGCCAGGGCCAGAGACGGCGGACCTGGTATCTCTCGGCGGTCTTGTCCATCACGAGGAGGGGGACCAGGCCGGCAAGGGACAGGAATCCGGCGTGCGGAACGAGAAAAGGCAGCGACATCATGGCCGCTGACATTACGGAGAGGACTGCAAATATACCCTGAGGACGTTTCATTTCTGCAAAGATATTAAAATTTTGCTACCTTTGTATGATACGCAGTTTAATGGAGTATTCCTCGCAGACATGTTTCTAGGCATACTGAAAGCATTTCTCATCGGGATTTGCGCGGCGGCCCCGATAGGTCCGGTCGCCATAATCGTCATGCAGAAATCCCTGGCCTACGGGCACAGGGCGGGATTCGTGTCGGCCCTCGGCAGCACCGTGGTGGATACGGCCTATGCCGTCATCGCCATATTCGCCCTTGCGGCTGTGAGGGGTTTCCTCGAGCGCAACAGCACCGTAATACTCATCGCGGGGGGTGCGGTGCTGATGGCCCTCGGGCTGACCATGGCGTTCCGGGATCCGTTCAGGAAGCTTAAAAGC
>CAMOVV010000070.1 GCA_946627685.1 uncultured Bacteroidales bacterium | reverse complement strand
CGTGCTCAACGACATGATACACTTCTTCGGCAACAGCGTCGCGGCGCTCACGAAAGTCTACCGACAGGCGGAAGGGTCACAGATAGTCATGGCCGCCCATGACGTCAACCACGGACGCACACCCCTCCTCCGTTCACCCAAGGACTCCAAGGAGTTCGCCTTCATCTCGCTCGATGAAGCGAAAGACGTGGCGGAAGAGGTGGTATCAAAGGCAGTCTATTGCAATAAACGCGGGGTGGAATTCCAGGTACTTGCTCCGATGAAGCGAGACTGGGACCCCGTCGGAACCATACAGCTTAATAAAGCCCTGCAGGCGGCCATCAACCCCGAGGGAAAGGTGCTTGCACGACTGCCTTCAAAAGAATACCGTCTCGGTGACCGCGTGATGCAGATGAAAAACAACTACGACAAAGGAGTTTTCAACGGGGATATCGGGAAAGTGGCGCTCCCCCTCCCCCAGGATCCTGAAAGCGAAGACTACGACGAAGACAACCCACCCGTCCTCTCCGTGGACTACGGCGAAGACATCGGGAAAATCAACTACAACGCACAGGATCTCAATGAACTGGACCTGGCTTACGCCACGACCGTGCACAAGAGCCAGGGCTCAGAGTACCCGGTCGTCATCATGCCGCTTCATATAAGCCAGTTCATACTCCTGAAGAGGAACCTCCTTTACACGGCCATCACCCGTGCAAAGAAATACTTCCTCCTTATCGGACAGGCCAAGGCCGTCAGATGCGCCGCATCCCAGATAGACTCCGCAAAGAGAAAAACACAACTGTTTGATTTACTAATACAAACCTCAGAAGCATAATGGAAAACCTTCAAAACGTATTCAAGAGTGACAACAATTCCATCCAGGCACTTCACGACGAAGCAAATATCATCCAGGCTTTCATGGATGAGCCCTGCAACCTACAAGACCCGAACTCGATGACAGAAAGACTATGTAAGCTCGACGCTTACATGTCCCGACTCGGAGAGATGAATGTCGTTGCAAAGGCCATCAGAAGCCGTGCGGAGAACGCCTTCGTCAGCCAGAGGGAAGACATCAACAAACTCACCGCCACGGCTTCCAACAGGATAATCAAAGCCCACATGGAAGACTATAACATCCTGTATGACAGGATTGACACCATGTATGAAACTATCCGACACCTTACAAAAGATCTGGTAACCCAGATATCCTACATTAAAGAACAGATGAAGAACCTTGGAGGCGTGTAGGATAAATTTTGTTACATTTGTAAAATGTAAAATATATAAAATAAAACACATATATGGCGATTAACGATTCCACACTTGTAACCGTAAAGGATAAACTCGAGCTGTTCTCACAGAACACGGAGGTTATCCGTTTACTGTACGCACATCATAAGGACGGTGGGCTTGCTAATCCCATTGACCGTCTGCCGGAGAAAAAGCGGGCCCAGGGCTCGCCGCAACGTCTGGCAGAGCTCAAGCGGGCAGGGTTCATTGATTACGATGAAGGCAAATGGTGCCTTGAACTGGTAGTCATAGACTTCGTTGAACGCATTGTCGGAACAGGCGGAGAGGTAAACGTGCAGACTATCGTCGGTAACAAGGAAAACCTCTTCCAAAACATCAGATACCTGAAAGATACCTCCTCTGATGATGACAAGGTTCGCTTCGCCAACACTATCCGCCTTGAGCTACGGCGTATGCTCAAGAATATCCGCGTAACGTTGGAAAACCTTGACTTCGAGATCCGCGATACCTACATGACCATTTCCGACCTTGAAATCAAGGTCCAGAAGCTCAAGGACCACCTGTCTTACCTGGAGCGCCTTGACGATGAAGTCAACGGCAACACAAAGAACGGGAACATCGTTGGTATCCTCCCGTACCTGCGGGACCAGCTCAGTCAGCTCGGCTCAGAATCCACCCAAGACGCCATGCTCCTCCGCCCAGCTATCATGGGCTTTGAGAGGAACCTGGCATCATTTTTCCACACGAAACGCAGTATCGTCCTACGGCACCTGAGGGATTACCTCGGACGAGTGGAGAAGATTGACAAGCCCGCCCGTAAGATTGAGCAGATTTGCAACCTGTACCTTAACGGTCAACTATTCAGTTTCAGTAACGCCAAGACGGTACTCAAGCGCAGCCCCGTTCCCGTAGCAAAGATACGTGACCTTAAACTGTCCCTGGTGACGGACTTCCCGGCGGAGCCTATCAAGGACAGTTATGCACGGGCCCTTGCAGGTATCAACCCTGAAACGGGTCAACCCATACAAACCGCCGTACCGGTCTCCCGCAAGGAGCTGCACCACTCGCCACCGGTGTCAGCGCTCAACTACTTCCTGCAGGACGTAAGGACGATGTTCGAGGCATACCGCGAGTCCGGCGGCGAAATGCCGCTCTCAGACTTTGCACTGGCATACACCGGATACCGGAAGGAACTAACCATGCCAGAAAAGATGATATCTTTCCTGGAAGCCCTTAACCAGTACCGCAGGAGGCTCAACGTATCCAAGGATGAGTTCCTGACCTACGAAGACACAGACGGCGTCTACAACGTCCGTAAAGTATATCTTAAAAAGAACGACGCAAATGGAAGAAAATAGCACATACACAGTACCGGCCCTTCCTTATCTCAAGGATATATGGAAACGCCTGAAGTCGAATGCCTTCATCAATCAGGAGACCTTCAACCACCGGGAGAAGAACTGGTACGCTAAGATTGAGGAGCATTTCGAGGCATACCATGCCTACTTTGCTCAGCTTGGCTACTCCCTGGAGGCCGGGGATGGGTATTACTTCCTCAGTGAACCCCGCCTTGGCGCCCAGATAGAAAGTATCCTGAGAAACAACTACGGTGACTATATCAAGATGCTCCGCGTCTTGAACAAGTTCCGTCCAACACTGGAGCCCGGCTCACAGTTCAAGTTCCATGACTTCCTCAGCTTCTGTGACGAGAACGACGACATCAAGATGCTACTCTGGCCGTCCCAGGACGACTCGCTATCATCACGAGTACAGTTTTTCATTAGGAAGGTCCAGACTGAAGGATTCATCTGCGCTAACGATGACATGAGTACAGTCATCGTGACATCTTCCTTCCGTTACCTGAAAGAATACGTCCTCAGGGCCCAGCTCTACGGCGAGTACGCCAAATACAACCTTAGCAACGAAACCGCCCCCGTGGACGAAGGAGAACCGACCCTTGAAGAGGAAAAGCCCGCAGAGGACATGGAACTCACGTACTACGACGAACCTCCGTACTACTTCGATCCGGACATCAGTCCGGACCTGCCGGAGAATGATATCAATAAAGAGTATAATGATTAACGAATAACCGTATGGCAAGCATAAAACGAAGCATTCTTTTCCAAAGCGGAGCCTTCCCTTACGCGGAAGTGACGCATGACGGCCATATAGACATAGCCGGAGGATCAGGCTCAGGTAAATCCACCCTCCTGACGGCCTTCATCTTCCCTTATCTCGTGGATAACGACCTTCTCGGCCTGGGGGACGATAAGGAGATATTCGCGGACTACTACTTCAAACAGCCGAACTCCTTCATCTTCTACGTCATAGAGAACGATTTCGGAGCGGAATACACCGCCATCCTGTCAAAGAACAGGTACCAGGAGCTCTCGTTCTCCATCGTTAATGCCACCTTCAAAGAAGACTGGCTGTACACCGACGAGGAGAAAAACATCTCTGTCATCTCATACGCCGAGCTGGAAGAAAACATCAAACGCATTGAAGGCAACTCCTGCTTTGCGAGAGCAACCTACAACCGTACGTCCTTTAACCGTATGCTCCTTGGCGTCGATGACGCCTACTCGAAGGACTACTCCATCATGAAGCAGACCACGGCTTCCAAACTAAGCGGGACCAAGGAATCCAAGAAGGACACCCTCCGTCCGCTGATGTCCGTCATACTGAAGAACAAGCCGCTCTCCCAGACGGCTCTCAAGGAGAGCCTTGTCAGCGCCGTCGTCGCCGAGACGCAGAGCGGTAAGACGAGCATCAACCTCCTTCCCCACCGTAAGAACCTATCGGACTTCATCCAGAGAAAGCATGATATCGAGCTTGCGACTATAAAGGGGAAAGACGGCAAATCTCAGCTTGAACGCTACGCGGAGAAGGTCTTTGAGCCAATTGACCAGCTCAGCAGGGAAAAGGCGGGACTGCAATCCATCCCTGGCCTCATATCCTACGCCATGAACGCTGCCAACAAAAAGGTCAACGACCTAACAGAGGAGAAGACCGGGCTCGAAGAGAACAGCACTAAAATCACCAAAGCCTGGGAGCTCAAGGATAAGGAATACGAAGCCAAGCTTGACAAGCTCCGCATAGAACAGGGTGCTATCCAGGAAAGAATGAATAACATTAACGCAAGGAAGAAGACCTACGCTGAATGCGACAACATCGATAACGTATACAAGTGGGCCTGCAACCGTTCGATCTGGGAAGCGGACAAAACCCGCCTTGAAAAGCAGCTTGACGAATTCGAGGCCAGTGAGGAAAACCGTGCCATTGAGGATATCCGCAACTCCTACCGCAAACAGCAGACACTCATTGACAATGAACGTAACAACAAGGTCCAGGAGATTAACAAGGAAATTGCGCAGCTTAACAGCACCTACAAAGGAAAGAAGGAAGAAGTGGAACTGCGCTATGAAAAGCTCTTCGAGGAAGAGGGGCTCCTTGATGACACCTTTGACCTTGTCATAGGCTCCGTTCGGGAGAACACCGCCGCCGGGACGCTCACAGACGTCTCTGACGGTCTGCTCTCCTCCAAGTCCGGCGACACTTTTGGTGAGACGCTTATCGGCGTTATCACCAAGGTAAGGTCTGAAAGGATTCCCTCCGGACTGCCGGATAAACAGCTTTCCGAAAGAGAGAAGGCCGCCATTGCCGATTACACGGCAAAACGCGACCGTAAAGCGTTCCTTGAGAAGCGTAAGCATGAAGAGATTAAAACCCTCGAAGAGGAAGAACGGACCCGGACGGAAAAGCTCGACAACCAGATAAAAGAGGTCAATAAGAACCGTAACAAGAAAGTTATAGACCTTAAGAGTGAGCTGGAGCAGAAGATTGAAGAGACGAAAGCCTACTATAGGAAGCTCCGTGGCAATGATAAGAACACTGAGCAGCTTATCGCTGAAATCAACGAAGAACTGGAATCCGCAAAGCACGTCCTTGAAGAGCTGGATAACTATCCTAAAATCATTTCCGATTATGAGGATTACCTCTCCAAAGAAGGCGATACCAAGACGGCCATCTCTCAAATCAACAAGACCATCTCTACTAACTCCGGTGAACGTGCCAAGCTCAGTCAGGAGAAAAACCATTCCGTTGAAGATATCAACTCCAAGATAAAGACTATTGACAGCACTATAAGTGAGCTGCAGACTGAGATTGGTGCCGGAAACGGCTTTATCAAGAGTCACCCTTCTATCGCTACTGCCATAGAAGAGGTGAAGGCGATAACGACCGATTCCTCAATCTCGAATATCATCAACGACTACAACCTCGCCAGCCGCCGCATAGAAGAGCTGGAGAAGGCCATCCCCGGCCTCGTGAGGGGACTATATGCTGAAGGCATGCTCCACCAGGGCGTCGATACCTTCGCCCTTGGTATAGGCTACGGGGACAGCCTGTCATCCCTCGATGACTTCATCGCCGTCAGCGATAGGCTCAGGGACCTCCTGCAGGAGACCTCGTCCGGAGAGACCGTCCTTGAGAACCATATCCGCACCAACGAGAAGGTCTGGCTCGGCGAGTTCGCCGGTGTGATGCAGGATATGGTGCCTGTGGAAGAGAATATCTCCCTGCTGATGACCTGCTGCAGGAAAGCCAACGCCTTCCTTAAGAAATACAACAACACTGACGTCTGCCAGAATATAGAGATATCCATCGACGAACAAGCGACCGTGGATATCATGATCCTCTTCCGGGAAATGACAGATTTCTGGAAGACCAACGGCTCTATCATCGGCAACGAGAACCTCTTCATCAGTTCAGATGCAGAGAACGTCAACAAGCAGGCGTTGGATTACCTTGAACGGCTGCATAACCTACTGGAGTCCTACCATCAGGAATCCATCCCCCTGGAAGAGATGTTCGACGTGAAGCTGTCCGTTACGGAGAACGGCAACGTGCACCGTAACATGATGCGATTCAATAACGTCGGTTCAAGGTCTACGGCCATCCTCTGTAAGGCCATGATTAACATGACGCTGATGCATCTCGTAGCCAATGCCGGTGGTAATAAGAACGTCTACCTACCCATCCCTATCGACGAGATGAACGATATCTCGACGCATAACCTCAAGGCCCTAACCTACTTCGCAGAGCAAGCCCATATCAGGATGATATTCTGCGGTCAGCACCACACCCATT
>CAMOVV010000069.1 GCA_946627685.1 uncultured Bacteroidales bacterium | reverse complement strand
TTGACCCCTTGCAGAAAGACGGGCCTGCCGTTCACGGCGCATATCCAGGGGTCGGCCTGCGGCGCTGCATCTTTGCAGGGAAGCCATTCCAACGTCTTGAATCCCACCTTCCAGTTTCTTTTGTCGAGAACCTCTCCATTTTCGGAAAGCAGCTCGAGACCAAGGTCATACAGAGGCTGACTGCCTTCGCCGTTCGGCCACCAGCGGTTCACCTTGAGGCGGTTCCATGTATGTTCTTCCGTCCCGGCGGGAAGCGTTTCCCCGATTACCTTTCGGCCTTCGGGTGAAAGGAGGGAGACCCTCACCCTGTGACGCCGGGCTTTGTCGAACCTTACAGTCAGGGTTCCTTCGTCCTTGATAGTCGAAGCCTTGCAGACGGCCCGGACACTGCCAAGCCTCGGTGCGGACGGGTCTTCGGAGACGATGAAAATGTCATCCCATACCCCTGTCTGGACGATTCTCAGCATCCAGTCCCAGCCGTAGTTGAATCTGGGCTTCCACTGGTCGATTGTGGACGTCCATCCTATCTGCGCGAGGTTTTCCGGAGGGCAGGAGAACACGATAGCGAGGGTGTTGCCGCTGTCCTTCAGGAAAGGGGTGATATCGAAGCGATACGGGATGAAGGAGTTGCAGAACCCTCCCGCTTCCTTGCCGTTTACAATGATAATTCCCTTGTAGTCAAGACCTTTGCAGTCGAGGAAAATTTTTTCGGAATCATTTGTCCTGCGAAGCCATTCGTCCGGAATGCGGGTCGTGAGCAGCCATTCCCGGTTTTCAATCCACTCTGCATCCCGGCTGTCCACGCCGATGTTCCAGTCTTTCACCGCTCCCGCTTCCAGAAGGGCTTTCTGGACGGAGCCGGGCACTTCCATCGGGATGCCTTTCACTTCCGACCAGGGGCTTGTCAGGGCGGAGAAATCGAAATTCATCCTCCAGACGTTGGGGCGGAATCCCCAAAGCTGCCATTCGAGGGAAGAGGCGTTGTGTGTCGTGGCGCCCGCTCCAATGGGGAGGAGCAGGAGAAGGGCTGCGGTCAGCAGGGAATGTAGCTTGAATCTCATATCGCTATATCTTGTAATGCGTATTCTTGCACAAGATAACAAAAATAACTGAATTATCCCGCCCGTTTATCCCGCCCTCCCTGTCATTCTGAGCGAAGCGAAGAATCTTTCCGCCACTCCGGCTGTCATTCCCGGCCGCCCTCCCTGTCATTCCGAGCGGCAGCAAAGAATTTGTTGACACGACAGCAACGCATGTAACGTTTGGTTGTCGTCGTGACATTCGGACGGACGGCCCGCAGGGGATTGCTGAGACCTGTCCGGCTTAAAACCGCTACACGTACTGCTTTTTTTGGAGTACGTGCTGCGTTTTACCCCCTTTTTTGCTACACGTACTACATTTTTTGGAGTACGTGCAGCACTTTCCTTGCCTGGTACTTCCCCCCTCCGGCGGCCACGAAAACTACGACATCGTGGACAAAAAGCCTTTTGCACGACGGCGGGAGCCCAGTTGCAGCGAAGGGCGCTACGCTCCGTTACCTCTTCAGCCTTTCCTCCCTCGGCGCTCCTAACGTGCATAGGAAGTGAGGCGCTTGGAGCGTAATCGCTTTATTTTGCTCCAGATATGCATTGATAGTAAGGCGTTTGGGGCGAAAACGCCGGGGCTATATTGTTTCGAAGAGCCGTCGGTAGATTTCCGCTTTGCGGTGGAGGGGGAGCGGGTAGGCCCGCGAGGAAGAGGGCATACGCCAGAAGCGCAGGTGCCGGGAGCCGCCTTGCAGGCCAATCTGTCCGCCAGCGCACGGAAGCGAACCATCCGCCGCTTTCTCCGAATCATCAGAAACCGGCACTTGCAGGCCAATGTATCCACCGAGGGGAGGGAGCGGACAGCCGAAGCGTCCGGCTATGATTTCAGTTGCCTTCTGACCTGTGGTTACAAGGGTGTCGCACGACGGAATCCGCTCCAGCAAGGCCTCAATGTCGGTCTCCCTGACAACTTCCAGAAAGGCGTCCGAGGCGTTGTCCTTCAGCCGAATGACCTCGGATGCCGTGTCGTGGAACGCAAGGCCTTCCCGGCTGCAGAACCCGCGTATGGCCTCTTCGTCGAACCTCTTTTCTCCGCTGATGCAGAAATGGTCCTTGTCGTCGAAATGGATAAGTCCCATTATCCTCCAGAAGTCATTTATCCAGTTGGGATAATAGAACGGCATGCACCAGCGTTTCGGCTGGGGAGGGAAACTGCCCAGGAACAGGATGCGCGCCCCGGGAGGCAGGAAGGGCGGGAAGGGATGCCGCTCAACCGGCATGGACTGGAGCTCCGGTTTCATTCTATGCCCCAGGACATGTTCGGCTCCGGACCCATGACGAACTCGAGTGTGCCTCCGGCCATCAAATCCTCGTGGGAGAGCCAGCAACGGGAGTAGGGCTTCCCGTTCAGGGTGGCGGACTGGATGTACACGTTGTCGTCGGAGTTGTTCCGGGCAATCACCTCGAACTTTTTCCCGCCATCGAGATCTATGGAAACCTTGTCGTAGGCGGGGCTTCCTATCTGGTATGTCGGCAGGCCCGGGCAGACAGGGTAGAAACCCATGGCGCTGAAGATGAACCAGGCCGACATCTGTCCGCAGTCCTCGTTGCCGGGAAGGCCGCCGAGAGTCGCCTTGAACTTGTTTTTCAGAAGGCTTCGGATGAGTTTCTGGGTCTTCCAGGGAGCGCCGGCGTAGTTGTAAAGGTAGGGGGAGTGCATGGAAAACTCGTCTCCCACATAGTAGAAGTCCCCGTCGAAGAAATGGTCCAGCTGCTTTTCCATCTCTTTAGGCCCGCCCATGAACTCAATCAGGCCGGGCACATCGTGGGGCACGAAGAAGGTGATGTTCCTGTAATAGGTTTCCCTGTCCCTGTCGGAGCCTACGGCCCAGGTGCTTACGGCCTGGTCTGAAGGGTCCCTCCAGGAGCCGTCGCTGTTCCTGCCCCGGATGAGTCCGGTCTGGGGGTCGAGCACGTTCAGGTAGTTCTTGCTTCGGGCCATCAGCATTTCGTAGAGGTCCTCCCGGCCCATGTCCCTGGCCACCTGGGCTATGCACCAGTCGTCGTAGGCGAACTCCATGGTCCTCACGCAGGATTCCTTGTACTTGTCCGTCGGGACGTAGCCAAGTTTGATATAATCTTCTATGCCCACCCTTGCGGCGTAGATTCCGTCCGAGGCGACGGTGGCGTTTTTCATCATCGCCTCAAAGGCCTTGTCCGTGTCATATCCCCTCAAGCCCTTGACATAGGCGTCGGCGATGACGGCGTCTCCGTGGGTGCCGGTCATGATGTTGGAATAGCCGGGACTGGGCCATTTGGGAATCCATCCGCCCTCGTCGTAGCAGTTCAGGAGGGCTGAAATCATCTCCTCATTCTTTTCGGGGTGGAGAATTACGAGAAGGGGATGCAGGGCCCTGAAGGTGTCCCAGAGGGAGTAATCGGAGTACATCACTCCCGGCATGATATGGTCGTTGAAGGCGCTGTAGTGATAGCCGTCCTCCGTGAAGGTCCTGGGCACCAGGTTGATTCTCTGCATGGAGGTGTAGAAGATCTGCTTGTTCTCTTCGGAAGTTTCCACCTGAATCCTGCTTATATTCCTGTTCCACACATCCTTGCACTCTCGGGCGATGCGCTCGAAACTCTTGTCCCCGATTTCTTTGGAAAGGTTCTTTCGGGCCTGGTCGAAGCTGATGAACGAGGTGCCGACCCTGACTTCCACCACCTCTCCTTCCCTGGTGCTGAAACTGACCTGTACGGCAGAGGCGGCCGAGCCTTTTTCAGCCATCTTCCGCAGCTGCTCTTCCGTTCTGGGCTCAGGCTCGAGGCAGCAAAGGCGCATAGTGGCGAGCCTTGTCCTTTCGAAGTATTCCATCATCACGTCGATGCTCTCACCTTCCTTAAGCTCAATAGAATAGAGGTCGGGAGCGGGGCGGTGGGTCTTTTTCGAGTCTATCACCATCCCGCCGTTGACATAGAGCCTGACGTCGTCGTCGGTGATGGCGTAGGGTATGTGTTTCCCCGTTTTCCTTGCGGTGAGGGTGCCTTTGGCCCTGACTGCGAAACGGTCTTCCTGGACGCCCGGGGCGGGGGAGGCTTCCCATTCGAAATCAATGTCTTCAAAGGAGGCGGCATGGACCGGGCGCCCTTCCATGGAGGTGCCGTTGAAAAACTCCGCCTCGAACCCGTCCTTGAAAAGGATGCGGTTGTCCGTGAACTCCGGCTCGGGGACTATGGCGCTGGAGGTGAAGGGTTTGCTTACCTTGGCCACGAAGTAGCAGGCGAATCCGGGGCCGGTGTAGCCCTGGTTCCCGACCCTGCCGGCATTCGTGATATATCCTTCGATTTCGTTCTTTTCGGGAATGACGTGGAAGAAGTTCTTGTATTCGCTGCGGGCGTTGTCGATGACAAGGCAGGCTTCCTCGGCTTCGGGGTAGGTGAACCGGAGCATTCCGGAAGACGACACCCCGGTGAGTTCCCCCTTTATGGACCAGTCCTGAAGGTCAACGCTGTAGTAGTACGGGGTCGCTGTCTCCTTGTCGTGGGAATAGGATGAAGCCCTCTCATGGGGCCTCACGAGGTCTTTCCTGACCGTGGGCGTGATGGTGAAGGAGCCGTACTCGGACATCGCGGTGCCGTTAGGGTAGTGACTGGCGCGGAAGCCCTGAATCTGAGGCTGGTCGGAGAAATAGCACCTGTCGGTCTTGGCCGTCTGGGGGGAGAGCTGGACCATTGCGTTGGGATGGCCCACTCCTGGATATACGAACCCTCTGGGCTCTTCCGGACCGGAGAGGGTCGAAGGCCCTTCCCAGGCCTGGGTGCCGATTCTCGTATCTACGTAATCGACAGGAAGTTTCACGCCATCCCCCTGGCACGATGAACTGGCGGCTATTCCTGCGATAAGGGCCATGCCCGCGAAAAGTCTCTTTACCATAAAAACCGTGTTAAGTTTATTGTAGTCGTAAAAATACGGATTAATTGATTTCTTTGCAACAGAGATTGTAATGACTGAAGTGCTTAAGGTGTCCCAATCTTGGCACCACTTTCGGCAGAATCGCGGCTAAAATACTCAAGGTGTCCCAATCTGAACACCACCATGGACGGTTTCTACGCGGCATTGGAGAACGGTGATATTTCTCAGGAGCTTTCAACTGATGAAGTAGAGAGGCTTAAGATAGATTCTCAACAGCATCCCTCTTTGCGGCATTTCAAGTGTCGTGACTCTTCCTGAACGCGAAATGCCCGGGAACGGGGCTGAAACTGAGAGATATTTACTATATTTGACGGCTTTTTCCCTGTGCTGGAGCGCATGAAGCGATCAAATCTTCGGCGCTGATTGACCGGACCGGGAGTATTGTAAATGTAATAGAGTATCAAATTATGAAAAACAGCAGATTTATCATTGCAGCGTTGACGCTTGGCGCGGGCCTGTTTTTGGCAGGATGCGGCAGGGGAACCACACCCCTGATGACCGAAACCAGGGAATATGCCGATTCTACGGACCATGCCCATTTTACGATGTCCGTGCAGCTTCCTGTCGCGCAGGACTCCTCTTCTTCTGCCATCCGCGCTTCCCTTATTGATGAAGTCATTGACGCCCAGCTGCCCAGGATAGGTTCCTATGAGGGGGACGAGCGCCTTTTCCCCCGATTCGACGGCAATGCCGCTGATACGGACGCCTTGCTGGAGTATTACAGGCAGAAGGCGATGTCTTCGCTTGGGGCGCTGTCGCAGGAAGATGCCGACGAGCGCGAGTTCTATGTCCGCGAGAACGATGAACTGACCGCGGAGGAAAAGGAGCGGATTCTTAGCGAGGCGCCGTCCTGGGAATATGATTTTTCCTTGAAGGAAGTGGCTGATACCCTCGGATATGCGGTATTCCTTTCCCAGAATTTCATCTACATGGGCGGGGCCCACGGAGGGGTGACCGGCGCCGGGTATCTCACCTATGACAGGAAAAGCGGCCGCAGGGTGGAGTCCATGCTGGACGAAGCCTTCCTCGCCGACATGCAGCCTGTCCTCATGAAGGGCCTGATGAGCTATTACGCAGACGCCGGCGAGCAGATGACCGAGGCTGAAGTTCGCGAAAGGCTTCAGATTGAAGGGGACCTGATTCCTCTTCCGGCGTGGCCCCCTTATCCTTCAAAGGACGGTCTCAACTTTGTCTATCAGCAGTACGAGATTGCTTCCTATGCTGACGGAATGCCTTCTTTTACAATTCCTTATAAGGAACTGAAGCCTTGGCTTACACCTGAGGCGAAGGCTCTTCTGGCCCCGTACCGTTTCTAAGAAGGGACGCCTGTTGCCACCCTTCGCATTCCCTGCGGCGGCCTGCGAAGAAGAAAAAACTCCTGCCTCTGGTGGATATTCGGGGATTTTTCCTAAATTGGGAAGTAATTTCAGATTAAAGTAAAATCGATTATGATAGAACCCGTTTACTCTCCCGCGGCAGACCGCTACGATGCGATGGAATACCGCCGCTG
>CAMOVV010000068.1 GCA_946627685.1 uncultured Bacteroidales bacterium | reverse complement strand
TCATCACGACGATTCCCCTGGCCGTGGCGGCGGCGAGGTCCACGTTGTCAACTCCCGCGCCCGCGCGCACAACTATCTTAAGGTTCGGGGCGGCTGCCATGACCTCTTCCGTAACCTTGTCGCTGCGGATTATGAGGGCGTCATAGGGGGCGACGGCCTTCACGAAATCGGCCTGCTCCGCATATTTTTCAAGGGTGTCCACGCTGTGGCCGGCCTCGGTGAGAATCTTCTTGATGCCTTCGACGGCGACGGCGGCAAACGGTTTCTGGGTTGCTACGAGTATCTTCATGGCTTATTTCTTGAGGGTTTCGAATTCCTGCATGGCTTTCACGAGGGCGTCCACGTCCTCCTGGGTGCAGGCGTTGTAGAGGGAGGCGCGGAATCCTCCGACGCTCCTGTGTCCCTTGATGCCGATGATTCCCCTTTCCTTGGAGAAGGCGAGGAACTCGTCTGCAAGGGCTTCCCTGCCCTCGGCCATCACGAAGCAGACGTTCATGATGGAACGGTCTTCCTTGTCGGCGGTGCCGCGGAAGAGGGAGTTGCGGTCGATTTCTCCGTAGAGGGCGTCGGCCTTCTTCCTGTCAATCTGATACATGGCCTCGACTCCGCCCATGGCCTTCACCCACTTGAGGGTCTCGTTCATGACGTAGATGCTGAACACCGGAGGGGTGTTGAACATGCTGCCCTTGTCGATATGGACGCGATAGTCCAGCATGGTGGGAATGTAGCGGCTCACCTTTCCGAGGCTGTCCTTGCGGATGATGGCGAAGGCGACTCCGGCGGGACCGGCGTTCTTCTGGGCTCCGCCGTAAATCATCTCATACTTGCTCATGTCCACGGGACGGCTGAGGATATCGGAGGACATGTCGGCGATGAGGGGGACGGGGCAGTCCAGGTCGGTGTGGATTTCGGTGCCGTAGATGGTGTTGTTGGTGGTGATGTGCAGATAGTCAAGGTCGGCGGGAACCTCAAATCCCTTAGGAATATAGCAATAGTTCCTGTCTGCGGAAGATGCTATGGCATAAGCGTTTCCAAGACCGGCAGCCTCTTTGAGGGCCTTCTTCGCCCACACTCCGGTCTCGAGGTAGGCGGCCTTTTTCTCAAGATAGTTCATGGCCACGTAGAGGAACTGGAGGCTGGCTCCGCCGCCGAGGAAGATGGTCTCATATCCGTCGGGAATGTTCAGGAGCTCTTTCCAGAGGGCGCGGGTCTCGTCCATGACGGCTTCCCACTCCTTGGTGCGGTGGGAAATGGAAAGGACGGACACTCCGGTGCCTTTGAAATCTTTAATGGCCTCTATTGCATTGTCATACACCACCTGCGGGAGAAGGCAGGGACCGGCATTGAAAACGTGAACTTTGCTCATCTTACAATTTTTTATTGATTTTTATCTATTACAATTCAATTTGCAATCATTCTTTCGCCAAATATAGAAATTTTTTATCTATAACCCAACAAACAGGAAATAATTGCCATCCTGACATACATTCCGTTGCCCGCCTGCTCGAAATAATAGGCGTAGGGGGTGGAATCCACGTCGGTCGAGATTTCTCCGACGCGGGGAAGGGGATGCAGGATCTTCATCCCGGGCTTCACTCCGTCCAGCATGGAGGCGGTGAGCCTGTAGCAGTCCTTCACCCTGTCGTACTCTTCCCTGTCGGGGAACCTCTCCTGCTGGACCCTTGTCATGTAGAGGATGTCGCAGTCGCGGATATGCTCGTCGAGGGAGGTGGCTTTGGTGTAGCCGACGCCCTTGGAGTCGAGGAAATCGAGATATTTGCGGGGCATTTCCAGCTCTTCCGGGGCGGTGAAGATGAACTTAGGGTCGAACTGCCACATGGCCTCGCACAGGGAATGGACGGTGCGTCCGTAGCGGAGGTCCCCCACCATATTGATGGTGAGGTTCTCCAGGGTTCCCTGGGTCTTGAGGATGGAATACATGTCCAGGAGGGTCTGGGTGGGATGCTGGTTGGCTCCGTCGCCCGCGTTCACGACCGGCACCGAGGACACTCCGGCGGCAATCTCCGCGGCTCCGGCCATCGGGTGCCGCATCACTATCATGTCGGTGTAGTTGGAAATGATCTTGATGGTGTCTTCGAGGGTTTCACCCTTGCTCTGGGAAGTGTTCTTCGCGTCGGGGAAGCCTATCACCCTGGCCCCCAGGCGGTTGACTGCAGCCTCAAAGGAGAGCCTCGTCCTTGTGGAAGGTTCGAAGAAAAGGCAGGCCACCACCTTGCCGGCGAGGAAGTTCTGCTCCCTGTTCGCCTCGAATTCCTTCGCGACCTCGAGGATATGCAACATTTCTTCTTTGGAAAGATCCTGGATTGATACGAGAGATTTCATATATGTTTCATTTAATTTATTCAAATTCAATCATTTCACGGCAGAATCCCGAATTACTGAACAATCGTCTATAAGCGAAATCCTTTCGAGGAAGGCGGGCTCCGAGCCGAGACGAACCCACGCCTCGAGGGAACACCTTTCTCCAAATTCCTGCCCCCTCTGGGGAAGGTCGAGGTCCTTCAGGACCTTCATCACCTGATTCATGGACATATACCCGAATTCCAGCCTGCGCCACTTCCCGGCCACCTTTTCCACAGCCCCGGCCTTGTCCAGGGCATCCGCCGCCGCGCTCTTGTAGGCCCTTATGAGCCCAGGCACCCCGAGCTTGACGCCCCCGAAATACCTCACCACCACGACGGCCACGTCGCTGAGGCCCCGGGAGTCTATCTGGCCCAGAATCGGCCTCCCGGCGCTCCCCGCAGGCTCCCCGTCGTCGCTGGCCCTCCACTCGCTCCCGTCCAGCCCGACACGGTAGGCGAGGCAGTGGTGGCGGGCGTCATGATACTCCTTCCTTGCCGCCTCGAGCAGGTCCAGGGCCTCCCGGGCGTCGTCCACGGGACAGGCCAGGGCGATGAAACGGCTCCCCCTGTCCTTGTACAGCCCCTCGGCCGGAGCGGGAATGCTCAGGTATGTGTCTTTGGCTGGGATGTCCGGCAGATTCATATCGGAGCGTGAAGTTAGCGTTTTTGGAAGGAAAATGCAACGGGAAAGAAATATTTCGTAAATTTGCATAAACAAACCGTACGTTTAAGACATGACCTATAAATATCGTGTGACCCTGACGGGCATCAAGGGCTTCTTCAGGCTTTACCATACAGACAGCCAGGCTTCACTTTATCTTCTCCACAAACAGATGCGCAGCGACATGGAGTTCGCTCCCGACCAGCTCATCATGTTCAAGGGGCTCGACGCAAACGGCGAGGTGGTGGCCCGCTACGGCCTCTTCGACCTCGGGGCCGGACCCGTGGACAAGGTGACCCTTGAGGATACCGTGAACGCAGGCATCACCTCCTTCGTCTATTTCTACGACGTCGCCGACAAGAAAAGCGTGAACGTCACCTTCGAAGGAGAGGTCCCCGATACCAAGGTCTCAGGAGTGTCCCTCGTGGATATCAAGGGCCCCAACCCCATCGAGTTCGAGAACGGCTATGTGGCCTACGAGGACCTTCCCGAAGACCAGAGGCACGTACGCGTGCCCTCCCCCGACATGGGGCCCGAGGGTGCGGAGAAAGGTCTTTCCAAGCTCGCCGCGGCCATTTTCGGAGGGGCTGACGACGACGATGAAGACATGGACGAGGACGACGAGGACGATACCGACGGTGGCGACGAGGACGGAAAGGAAGTCTTCGACGGTTCCGAGGACCTGACCCTGTGATGGGAAGGCGGCTCGTCATAATTCTCGGGCCGACCGCGGTCGGGAAGACCGACTACAGCATATCCAAGGCACTGGAGTTCGGCTCTCCCGTAATCTCCTGCGACTCAAGACAGATATACAAGGAAATGAGAATCGGCACGGCCGTTCCCCCGAAGGAACAGCTGGAGGCCGTAAAGCATTATTTCATACAGACTTCTTCCGTCACCGAGGCCTGGGATGCGGGCAGATACGCCGACGAGGCCCTCGCCCTGGCCGCCAGGCTTTTCGAGGAAGGACACGAGACCCTCGTCATGTGCGGAGGCTCCATGTTCTACATAGATGCCGTATGCAGGGGGCTGGACGTCTTTCCCCCGACGGACCCGGCCGTCAGGAAGGCTCTTCAGGAAAGGCTTGCGCAGGAAGGACTTTCGGCCCTGACCGGCGAGCTTTCCCGCCTCGACCCTGCCACGGCGGGAGCCATCGACCTTTCCAACCCCGCCCGGGTGCTCCGGGCCCTGGAAGTGTGTCTTTCTTCCGGCAGGCCCTTCTCCTCATTCAAGACCGGGAAGCAGGCAAAAAGGGACTTCGAAATAGAAAAAATCGGCCTCTCACGGCCACGGGAAGAGCTTTACGACAGAATCAACCGAAGGGTTGACGCCATGATTGAAGAAGGTCTGGAAGAAGAAGTCCGGTCTCTTCTCCCCTACCGCAGCCTGACCCCGCTCCAGACCGTCGGCTACCGGGAAATGTTCGACTGTCTCGACGGAAAGACCACCCTCGAGGAAGCCGTGGCCCTTATAAAGCAGCACACCCGCAACTACGCCAAACGCCAGCTCACCTGGTGGCGCCGGGACAAGGATATCAGATGGCTTGAGGCCTAGTTTGCGACTTCGCAGAGGAATTTCAGGCGGACGAGGCGGATTTCCATTTCGTCATAGTCGCCGCCGAGGTCGGACATGGCGCTCTCGAGGGAGTCGGAAGTGGCCTCTGTCTTGAAATAATCATAGATTTCATCAACGACATCCTCATCCACTTCCTGGCGGATATAATAGTCCAGGTTCAGGCGGGTGCCGGAGGAGACGATGGCCTCGATTTCCGTCAGGAGGTCTCCCATTTCAAGGCCCCGGGCCTCGGCTATATCCTCGAGGCTCATCTGGCGGTCGATTGACTGGATGATATAGACCTTGTTCGCCGACTTGGTGGGAGCGGACTTCATGACAAAGTCCTCCGGCCTTTCTATATCATTCTCTTCCACGTATTTGCGGATAAGGTCCACGAAATCCTTCCCGAATTTGCGGGCCTTTCCCTCTCCCACTCCCTGGCAGTTCTTAAGCTCATCGACGGTGATGGGATAAAGGATGGACATGTCGTCGAGGGCGGGGTCTCCGAAAATAATCCACGGCTGGAGCTTCAGTTTCCGGGACAAATCCTTGCGGAGGTCCTTGAGCATGGACAGCAGGGCGGGGTCTCCGCCTCCGCCGCCCCTCATGGCAGCCTTGGAAGCCTCGGCGTCTTCGTCGTCCTCTTCCGCGGCGCTCCCGACATCGGAGGTGAACACCCTGTCTTCCACCAGTTTAACGGGATGCGGATGCTCCATGAACTCCATGCCCTCGGGGGTGACGTGGATAAGGCCGTAAGTGTCTATTTCCTTGTACAGGAGGCGCAGGATGATGCCCTGGTGAATCACCGCCGCCCAGAACTTCTCGTCATGGCCCTTCCCGGCCCCGAAAAGCGGAAGCTTGTCGTGCTTGTAGGACTTTGTCATGGCGGTCGTCTTGCCGGTGAGGATGTTGGCGAGATGCTCTATCTTGAAATTCTCCTGCAGGGAGTTTATCAGCTTTATCACGAGGGCCATCTCCTTCTGGCCGTCGAAAGAGGGCTTGGGGTGGACGCAGTTGTCGCAGCAGCCGCAGCCGTCTGGCAGGTAATCTTCTCCGAAATACTTGAGCAGCAGCTTCCTTCTGCACTGGCTCGACTCGGCGTAAGCCACTGTTTCATTGAGGAGCTGACGGCCTATTTCCTGTTCCGCCACCGGCTTCCCCTGCATGAATTTCTCGAGCTTCTGGATGTCCTTATAACTATAATAGGTGATGCAGACCCCTTCTTCTCCGTCCCTGCCGGCCCGTCCGGTCTCCTGGTAATACTCCTCGATGCTCTTGGGAATGTCGTAGTGGATGACAAAGCGCACGTCCGGCTTGTCGATGCCCATGCCGAAGGCGATGGTGGCCACGATGACGTCCACGTCCTCCATGAGGAAACGGTCCTGATTCTCGGAGCGGGTCTTGGCGTCCAGGCCGGCATGATAGGGCAAAGCCTTGATTCCGTTGATGTTAAGAACGCTTGCAAGGTCCTCCACAGCCTTTCTGCTGAGGCAGTAGATGATGCCTGACTTCCCGGGGTTCTGCTTTATGAAGCGGATGATGTCCTTCTCCGGCTCCACCTTGTCGCGGATTTCGTAGTAGAGGTTCGGACGGTTGAAGGAAGACTTGTACACCTTGGCGTCGAGGATGCCGAGGGTCTTGAGGATGTCGCTCTGGACCTTGGGGGTGGCGGTGGCCGTGAGGGCTATGACGGGGGCCTTGCCTATTTCGTTGATAAGGGGAAGGATACGGCGGTATTCGGGCCTGAAATCATGTCCCCATTCGGAGATGCAGTGGGCCTCGTCAACGGCGTAGAATGATATCTTTATCTCCTTGAGCAGGGCTATGTTGTCCTCTTTGGTGAGGGACTCGGGCGCGACGTATAGGAGTTTGGTGACGCCGGAGAGGAGGTCGCTCCTGACGGCGGCTATCTGGGTCTTGTTGAGGGATGAGTTCAGGAAGTGGGCGATGCCCTCGTTGCCGGAAACGAAACCCCGAATGGAATCCACCTGATTCTT
>CAMOVV010000067.1 GCA_946627685.1 uncultured Bacteroidales bacterium | reverse complement strand
TTGTTCACCTCCTGGTCGGAGCCGTGGGCCGACGCGAGGTCGCAAAGAGCCGTGTAGTAGCGGCGTATGATTTCGTTCTTGGCGGCTTCGGAGCAAATGTCGTCGTCGCTGATGCAGTAACCCACCATATTGACGCCCATGTCGGTCGGGGACTTGTAGGGATTTTCCCCGTAAATTCCTTTGAATATCGCGTCCATGACAGGGAAAATCTCGATGTCGCGGTTGTAGTTTACCGCGAGCGAGCCGTAGGCCTCGAGATGGAAGGGGTCTATCATGTTCACGTCGTCGAGGTCGGCGGTGGCTGCCTCGTAGGCTATGTTAATGGGGTGTTTGAGGGGAATGTTCCAGATGGGGAAGGTCTCGTATTTCGCATATCCGGCCTTGACGCCGCGGAGGTTTTCCTGATACAGCTGGCTGAGGCAGACGGCCATTTTCCCGCTGCCGGGCCCGGGGGCCGTGACAAGCACCAGGGGACGGGTGGTCTCCACGAAGTCGTTCTTGCCGAAGCCTTCGTCCGAGTCGATGAGGGCCACGTTCTGCGGGTATCCGGAGATGGTGTGGTGGTAGTAAACCTTTATGCCCATGTGCTCCAGCCTCTGGCGGTAGATGTCGGCTCCGGTCTGGCCGTTGTAGTGGGTGATGACGACGGAGTTGACGGAGAGGTCTCTTTTCTGGAATTCCTGCCTCAGTCGCAGCACGTCCATGTCGTAGGTGATGCCGAGGTCGGAGCGGATTTTGTTTTTCTCGATGTCAACGGCGCTGATGACTATTATTATTTCCGCCTCGTCCTTTAGCTGCATCAGCATTTTCAGCTTGATGTCCGGCTCGAATCCCGGGAGGACCCTGCTGGCGTGAAGGTCGTCGAAGAGCTTGCCACCGACTTCCATATAGAGTTTGTCGCCAAAGGCGGCGATGCGTTCCTTGATGTGTTCCGATTGGATTTTCAGATACTTCTGACTGTCGAACCCGTACTTCATGAGCGTTGTTTTTGATGTGTACGGGTCACAAAGTTAGGATTATTTCGTTAAAAAACTAAATTTGTTCCGGCATGTGTTAACAAAAACCGTTTTTGTACGTCTATTAACCGGAAACGAAAGAAAACATGAAAAAGTTTGTCACAATCCTTATGCTGGTCGCCACCCTTTCGGGGTGCAAGGCAAAAACGGCCGCTCCGACGGAATCAGTCAAGAAAAGCCGCATCGAGACTCTTGTAAACAATCTCCAAAGGGAAGCCTCCGGCAGGAGCGATTCCGCCGACGAGGATGCAAGCATTTCCCTCCCGGGGTTGAAGATTGTTTCGAAAGGAGGGGTGGAAATCGTGAGTGTCAGCAAGTTCTGGGTCAAGTCCGCGATGGGCATAGCCGCCCGGAGCGAAGGAGACGAGAACCTGAAGGAGGCCGCGAGCCTTATGAAGTCGCTCACCAAACTCATGGTGGTCAGCTACGACGGCTGCGAGGAAAGTCTCAGGAACAACTTTTCCGGGAAAATTTCGAAGGCCCTCAAAGGCAGCGAACTGTTGATGGAGGCAAAAGACGGCAGCGAAACGATGTCAATTTACGGAGTGACCTCCAAAGACGGTAAGACGGTGAAGGATATAGTACTCTTCGCTCCCGAGAACAACGCCCTGATATGCTTCTTCGGGTCCCTCGACACGGACCGGCTGGGAAGTTTCATAGAAAAGGCCTCCAGATAACGAAGACTATGGACGCGGCTATCTTCAAGGAAACCTGGCTTCCTCTCGAAGACACCTTCTGCAAGGTTGCCTTTTACATCCTTGAAGACGAGGCCGAAGCCCGGGATGCCGTCCAGGACCTCTACATAAAGTTGTGGAATAGGAGGAACATGGACAGCAATATCCTGAATCCCAAGGCTTTCGGAATAGCGGTCCTGAAAAATATCTGCCTGGACAGGCTGCGGCGCGCAAGGAATGTCGCATCATTGGACGAGGCCGCTCCGGCCGATGCTCCGGACAGGACCGACGGCCCGGTCATAGGGAAGGAAACGCTGAAGGCCATGGAATCAGCCCTGGCGAGGCTTCCGGAAAAGTTGAGGGAGCTGTTGGAAATGAGGGTGTTCCGGGATATGCCATACGGGGAAATCTGCAGGGAAACCGGTATGAGCGAGGTGAATGTCAGGGTGCATATCAGCAAGGCAAGGAAACTTTTGAGAAAATATATGGAAGATGAAAGATATTGAAAAAATAGAACGGATGGGAGTCGGAGAGCTCGAAGCCGAAGCCCTGAAGGCCTCGGGCGGGAAGGATTTCACCGGCAAGGCTGGGGCTGAAGGACTTATAGATGCCCTCGGGAAGGCGGAAGCTGCTTTATCGGAGGAGAAGAAGTCCGTCCCCGGAAAATGGTTCGTCCCCGCCGCCGTCGCAGCCGGTCTCGCAATCGTCGCAGGAATCGGCCTTGAATGGCAGAAGACCGCGCCCCGGGACTCTTTCACGGACCCGGCTGCCGCTTATGCGCAGGTTGAGATGGCGTTCAACCGGATAGGCGACGGTTTCAAAAAGGGTTCGGAGGCCATGGAAAAGACCGCCGAAATAGTCCGAAAACCAATAGAAATAATTAACAATCAATAAAGAACAATTATGAAAAGACTTGCATTGATAATTCTCGCGGCCGTACTGTCCGTCAGCGCATTCGCCCAGGACGGGAAATCCATCTACAACAAATACTCCAACGAAGAAGGGGTGTCCGCCGTATATATATCCCCGGCGATGTTCCGTCTCATCGGGAAGATTCCCGAGATAAAAACGGAAGAAAACGGAGTGGACCTCAGCACTATCATCCGTTCCCTTACCGGAATGTATATCATCAGCACCAGCAATCCTAAAATCAGGGAAAAAATTTATGATGAAGCTTCCCGGTATGTGAAGTCAAAGAAATACGAACTGCTGATGGAGGCGAAGGACAGCGGAGAGACAATGAATATGTACACCATAGGCAACGATAAGATAATCAACGGTTTCGTGTTCCTTGCACAGGATGGGGAAGAGACTTCCTTCATCTGCTTTGACGGCAACATTGACAGGAAACAATTCGAAGATACGGTTGCCTCCCTGAGCAAATAAAAAAACTGCTTTCAGGGGCGGCCCCCCCAAAAAAACGGCATGATTTTTTCTAATGCGTGTGTCATCTGCAGATACACGCATTTGTTAATGTACTAAAACCCAAGTATCATGAGACGGATTATCATGTCTATAGCGCCCATGGCGGCCGTCATCCTGATGGCGACAACTGCATCCTGTTCTCCAGAGACCCTGCCGGGAAGCGGCGATGAATCCTTCCCCGGCAATGGAGATTCCTCCACAGGTGGTTCCGGAAGCGGCAACTCTTCCGGAGATTCAATCACCTCCAAATATAGCGAGATGTCTTCCTTTGACATTTCTCTTGACAAAACTTCGCCGGAGCCTTCTGCCGCGGCTGCGACTTATCCTGAGGAAAGCGACAGATTCAACGCGGACTTGTTCGGCACGGTCGTGAATATCGATATGTCGAATCCCTCCGCATCTTCCGAAAACGGAGTCACAATCACCGTCGCCGGCAATGACGTCACGGCGAACCACGGCAGCGCCGAAGGAATCCGCTACGTGGTGACCGGCTCCACCTCCGACGGAGCCCTCGTCATCGACGGAAAGACCGACTACGCCCTTGAGCTGAGCGGCGTCAGCATCACCAGCTCCCGTAGCGCCGCAATCGACCTTGAAAGCAAGAGCAGGGCGTTCATCGTCCTGTCCGGCAGCAATTCCGTCACGGACGGGACATCGGCCGACGACGGCCACAAGGGGGCGTTTTTCGGCAAGGGAAAGATGCTTTTCAGCGGAAACGGTTCCCTGGAAGTGTATGGCACCTACAATAACGGCATCCACGGCAAGGGCAACATCGTGTTCGACCCGGGAGTCAACATCTATGTGAAATCAACCGCAAACCACGGCATCAAGGCCGGAGACGACCTTCACATCAACGGAGGAATCCTGAATGTCGAGGTGTCCGCTCCCGGCGGCAAGGGTATCAACGGGGATGTTGACGTTATTGTAAACGGCGGCCGTACCACGGTGATAAGCACTGCAAACGGCACCTGGGACACCACCGACCTCGAGACCAAGGCTTCCGCAGGCATCGCGTGCGACTCCGTCTTCACGATGAACGGAGGGGAGATTTACCTGAAATCCTCGGGCAGCGGCGGCAAGGGACTGAAGGCGGACTGGGAAGGGCATATCAACGGCGGTAAGGTCCGGATTGTCACTACCGGAGGCCTTTACTACAGCAACGGCACGTCCGAAAGCCACAACTACACCGGCGACACCGACAATCTCGACGATGCCTATACCTCCTCTCCCAAAGGTATCAAGGTCGGCACCAAGAACGTGCACGGAGTCCTTGACATTACGGGCGGAGACATAATGATTCGCACCGCGGGCAACAATGCCGAAGGCATGGAGAGCAAGGGCACCTTGGACATCTCCGGCGGACAGGTCCTTATCTATGCCCACGACGACGCCGTCAACTCCTCGGGAGACATGACGATTTCCGATGGTACGGTAGTGGCCGTAGGCACCGCCAATGACGCCATCGACACCAACGGCAACATGTACCTCAAAGGCGGAGTCATCATAGGATTCGGCTCAGGCGGGGCGGAGTCCGGAATCGACATCGACGAGAGCCACGCCCTCTATATCTCCGGAGGATATATCTTCGGAATCGGAGGAAGAATCGACGGCAGGCTCGGCAGCACCTCCCAGGGCATAATTTCGGCCACAGGCTCCGTAAACGCAAACGGTACCGCCACCGTCAGCAACGGTTCGACCACCCTCTACACGTTCAATATGCCTCCGGTATCCTACAGCAACGGCACCATCCTCGTCAGCACTCCGGAGCTTTCGGCCGGAAGCTCTTACACCCTTTCGTGCGGGGGTTCTTCCCAAAGCGTCACTGCTTCTAACAGTCTCAGCGGCGGCGGAATGGGCGGCCACGGCGGCCCGGGAGGCGGATGGAGGTAGGTTCCGCCTGAAGGGGGAAGGGTTCAGCCCACAAAGCCGAGAGTCGCGACTGAAATCCTTTTCTCCCTGGGGAAAACCTCCCTCAGCGCCACGCGGCAGGCTTCGATAGTGGACCCGGTGGTATAGACATCATCCACAAGAAGGATATGCCTTGCGGCAGAAAGAACTGACAGACAGCGCCCTGAACGTGAAAGGCGGAAAGCGCCCCTGACGTTCAGGGCCTTTTCTTCGGTTGTGAGCCTGGTCTGGGTAAGAGTCCTCCTTCTTCGCACCAGAATCCGGCAGTCCAGCGCGGCCCCGAGTCCCCGTGCCAGCACGGAGGCGATGACCGCGGCCTGGTTATAGCCCCGGGACCAGTACCTTGTCCAGTGGAGGGGCACCGGAATCACAAGGTCAACGTCCCTCCAGAGCGGGGAGGCTGACATCCGGGCGGCGAGAAGGGAGGAGAAGAAGCGTCCCGAGGAGAAGTCCCTGCCATACTTCAGGCTTCTGGTGATGGCAGAGTAGGAATCTCCGGGACGATAGTGGAAGAGGGCCGTTGCCCGGGTGTAGGGCTCGAAGCCGTCGGAACTGTTCCGTATCAGGGAGTTGACCCTGTCGGCCATGGGGTTCCGTTCCCTCTTGGAGAAAAAAGTGTACGGGAGGTCGGCAAGGCAATCAAGGCAGATGCTTTTTTCTTTTTCCATAAGGCTCCTCCCGCACACTATGCAGGTCTTCGGCAGAAACAGATTGAGCAGTGATTCAGGCAAGGACACGTCTTTCAGACTTAACCAAATTTTAAACTATTATACTATGAAACGACTTCATCGCCGAAGGCCTGATGCAATGATAGAAATAGTCCGTGGGAAAAACGAAAAGAAAAATCCCCGCCGGGGGTACGGCAGGGATTTTTTGCGTTTCTTTTCGGAAAATAAATTTTCCGGCAGTCTCAACAATCTGATTAGCAGTTCATTGCTCCGCAGACATTGATGACCTGTCCGCTGACATAGCTGGAAAGGTCGCTGGCGAGGAAGAGGGCCACCTTGGCTATTTCCTCGGGGGTGCCTCCGCGGCGCAGCGGAATCTGGGCGGCCCAGGCCTTGCGGACGTCCTCGGGCAGCTTTGCGGTCATGTCGGTGATTATGAATCCGGGGGCTATGCAGTTGGCCCTGATGCCTTTGGGACCCATTTCCTTGGCCACGGACTTGGCGAGGCCAATCATACCGGCCTTGGAAGCGGAGTAATTGCTCTGGCCGGCATTGCCGGACACGCCTACGACGGAAGACATGTTGATGATGCTTCCTCCCCTCTGGCGCATCATGATGGGGCAGAGGGCGTGGGTGAAGTTGAAGGCAGACTTGAGGTTGACGTTGATGACGGCATCCCACTGGGCCTCTTCCATGCGGAGCATGAGGCCGTCTTTGGTGATGCCGGCGTTGTTGACGAGGATGTCAATGTGGCCGAACTCTGCAAGTATCTGGCTTACAACCTCATGAGTCTGGGCGAAATCTGCGGCGTTGGAGGCGTAGGCTTTCACCTTGGTGCCGAAGGCTGCGATTTCCTCGACAGTCTTCTGTCCGTTTTCATCAATTACGAGGTCGGTGATGGCGATATCGGCGCCCTAGGATGCAAACTTGAGGGCCACGGCCTTGCCGATTCCCCTCGCTGCGCCCGTGACAAGGGCGACTTTTCC
>CAMOVV010000066.1 GCA_946627685.1 uncultured Bacteroidales bacterium | reverse complement strand
AATACTACATCGATTTCGCCGCCCGCTACGGCATCGAGTATGTCATCCTCGACGAGGGCTGGGCCGTGCAGGGAGAGGCCGACCTCTTCCAGGTGGTCCCGGAAATCGACCTCAAGGCCATCATAGACTACGGAAAGTCGAAGAATGTAGATATCATCCTCTGGGCCGGGTACTGGGCTGTAAAGAGAGATATGGTGCGGGTCTTCGACCATTTCGCCGAAATGGGTGTGAAAGGCTTCAAGATAGACTTCCTCGACCGCGACGACCAGCCGATGATAGAGTTCTGCTGGGATGCCGCCCGCCTTGCCGCCGAGCGTCACATGATTCTGGACTTCCACGGGGCTTCGAAGCCGGCGGGACTCCTCCGGACCTATCCCAACGTCCTCAACAAGGAGGGTGTGGCCGGCCTGGAAAACCTGAAATGGTCCGGGCAGGAACTCGACCAGATGGAGTATGACACCACGATTCCTTTTGTGAGGATGGTCGCCGGCCCCATGGACTACACCCAGGGAGCCATGAGGAACGCCATAAAGAAGAATTTCTACGGAATCAACACGGAAGCCATGAGCCAGGGAACCCGCTGCCACCAGCTGGCGGAATACGTTATCTTCGAGGCTCCGTTCACGATGCTCTGCGACTCCCCCTCGAACTATATGAAGGAGGAGGAATGTACCTCGCTCATCGCCTCCTTCCCCACGGTGTGGGACGAAACCAAGGCCCTTGACGGCAAAATCGCGCAGTACGCGGTGATTGCCAGAAGGAGCGGTGAAGACTGGTATGTCGGAGCCATAACCAACTGGGACGAAAGGGATTTGGATATCGACCTCGGCTTCCTTCCCGCCGGGAAATACTCCATCGAGATTTTCCGCGACGGCATCAACGCCGACAGGGCGGCCTGCGACTATGCCCGCGAGAAAAAGGAGATAAGCGTTTCAGCCTCAACTCCTTCCGTGAAGGCCCATCTCGCCCCCGGCGGCGGCTGGGTAGCGAAAATCAGCAAGCTCTGACGACCGAAGGATACAGCGGTCATCTTTCAGTGACTCTGCCACCCTCGGCAAGATAAGAGGGAGGGGCCCTTCAGGGAGGGGCCGCGAAGCGGCGTCATCTGAAAGATGACCGCTGTATCCCTTAAAGCAGATTCGTGACGGCGATTATCACTATTCCTGCGGGGGCAACCCATTTGATAAGGAACCAGACTACAGGAAATACGGCGCCGGCCTTGTGGCTGGTGCCGTAATTCGTAAACTGGGAGCGAACCTCGGAGCGGGACATCTTCCAGCCGACCACGAGGGCGAACACAAGGGCCCCTATCATCATGAAGACGTTGGAAGACATGAAGTCGCACACGGAGAACACCTTGGAAGACACGGCGCAGACGCAGCCGAGCACCCAGCAGGCGCAGAAAAAGAGCAAGGTGGCCTTGCGGCGGGAAATCCCCTTCTGGTCCACGAGCCAGGTGACAAGAACCTCAAGCATCGACATCGAGGACGTAAGCGCGGCTATGAGGATGGTCAGGAAAAATATCACCGGGACAATGCGGCCCATCCTCGAGAAAATCACGGGAAGGGTCTCATAGACAAGGGAAGGGCCGGCGGAAGGTTCCAGGCCGGCGGAGAAAACGGCCGGCATAATCGCAAATCCCGCGAGAATCGCAAAGAAAGTGTCGAAAACGGCCGTCCAGACCCCCGTGTAAAGCACATTCTCCTCCTTCCTCATGTAGGAGGAATAGGTCAGGACGCAGCCGACACCGAGGGAAAGGGAGAAGAATCCCTGTCCGAGGGCGGCCGCGATTGCCGGGCCGTCTATCTTTGAAAAATCCGGTTTGAGAAGGTATTCTATGCCTTTTTCCGCCCCGGGAAGGGTGCAGGAACGGATGACGATAACCACTATCATTATGAACAGAAGGGGCATCATCACCTTAGCGAACCGCCCTATCCCCTTTTCTATTCCCCTGGCAACGATAAGGGCCGTAATGCCGAGGAAAACTGTCAGGCAGGCTATCGGCTCCCACACCGAAGACGTCATCTTCTGGAAAATACCGGCAGCTTCCCCGAGAGTCTCCCCAGCGAAACCCGTGGTGAAGGAACGTATGAGGAAATCCACGCTCCATCCGCCCACGACGCTGTAGAAGGAAACTATGACAAAACTGCCGAGCAGCGCGACATAGCCCTCATTCTTCCATTTCGTGCCGGGGGCTACGGCCTCCAAGGCGCCGAAAGTGTCCTTCCCCGTGGACTTTCCGAGAATGGACTCGCAGAAAAAGATGGGAAGGGCGATGAAAAGGGAACAAAGGACATAGATGATGATGAAGGCGGCGCCTCCGTGCTCGCCCACCATGTACGGGAACCTCCAGATATTGCCGAGGCCGATGGCGGAGCCCGCCAAAGCCATTACAACTGTAAAGCGGCTTCCGAAATTCTCCCTGATTTTACCGGACATAAGCTGACTTGAAACTACTAACTGTCCGCAAGTTTACTTAATTTTCCGGTAAATTACAAATTCGAACTTAAATCCTGTTTCGGGGTCGGTGTGCATCCTGGAGCGGGACGTGGGCTTCCAGACGGAGGGGTCTATCTGGGGGAAGAACACGTCTGCATTTTCCACAACCGTATGAACATGAGTGATGTAGAGGGTGTCCATCATGGGCAGGGCAGCCTTGTAAACAGAGGCTCCGCCCATTATGAAGCACTTGCGGGCGGGCTTTACGGCGGCGAAAGCCTCGTCGAAAGAATTGACGCAGGTCACTTCCGGAATGGGGTCTCCCCCAAGGTTCAGGACAATGTTCTTACGATTCGGAAGGGGCCTTTTGGGAAGGGAGAAATAAGTCGTCCTTCCCATAATCACGGGATGGCCTTTCGTCTTCTTCTTGAAGTACTTGAGGTCTTCGGAGATGTGCCAGGGGAGGTCTCCTTTCACCCCTATTGCATTGTTGTCGGCAATCGCCACTATGAGCGCTTTTTCCATAATAAACTGAAATTAAACTGCCACCGGGGCCTTGATGGCCGGCCAGGGGTCGTAGCCTTCCAATGTGAAATCTTCGTATCTGAAAGAGAAGAGGTCCTTCACGTCAGGGTTTATCTTCATGACGGGAAGGGGACGAGGGGTGCGGGTGAGCTGGAGGTCGGCCTGCTCGAAATGATTGAGGTAGAGGTGGGTGTCACCCGTCGTATGGACAAATTCCCCGGGCTTGAGGCCGCACACCTGGGCCATCATCATGGTGAGGAGGGCGTAGGAGGCTATGTTGAAGGGGACTCCGAGGAAGGTGTCGGCGCTTCTCTGATAGAGCTGGCAGGAGAGTTTTCCTTCGGCCACGTAGAACTGGAAAAGGCAGTGGCAGGGAGGAAGGGCCATCTTGCCGATTTCCGCGGGATTCCAGGCGGTGACGATGATACGCCGGGAGTCTGGGTTGTTCTTTATGAGGTCCAGAGCGTTGGAAATCTGGTCGATGGCGGTGCCGTCGGGGGCGGGCCAGGACCTCCACTGGTGGCCATAGACGGGGCCGAGGTCGCCGTTTTCGTCGGCCCACTCGTCCCAGATGGACACGCCGTTGTCCTTGAGGTACTTGATGTTGGTGTCTCCGGCAAGGAACCACAGGAGCTCGTGGATGATGGATTTGAGGTGGACCTTCTTCGTCGTGAGAAGGGGGAAGCCTTCGCCGAGGTCGAACCTCATCTGGTGGCCGAACACGCCCTGGGTGCCGACGCCGGTGCGGTCGTGGCGGACAACTCCTTCGGTGCGGATTCTCCTCAAAAGGTCAAGATATTGTTTCATCGGGCTATTTCGTTGAAAATGCAAAGATTATGGCCTCGGAGAAAGTCTCGCCGGGGCGGAGGACGGTGGTGGGGAAGTCCGGCTTGTTGGGGGAATCGGGACAGTGCTGGCATTCCAGGGCCACCCCGTCGTAGTCGTTGTACGGAGCCCCGCTCTTTCCGTCAGGACAGCCTTTCAGCCAGTTTCCGGTATAGACCTGGATGGCGGGCTGGGTGGTCGTGACCTTCAGGACGCGGCCGCTGCGAGGGGAATACAGCTCGGCGGCTTCCTGCAACTGGCCTTCTTCATAAGCGTCTATGAGCCAGCAGTTATCGTAGCCTTTGCCATATTTGAGGGCGGGGAAATCCTCGAGGATGTCCTTGCCGATTCTCTTGGGCTCGAGAAAATCCATCGGGGTGCCTGCCACGGGGTCGGCCTCGCCGGTGGGGATAAGGGTCTCGTCGGTGGGGAGCCAGGTGCTGGCGTTCAGCTTCAGGATGTGGTCCAGAATGGAGCCGGTCCCTTCGCCGTCAAGGTTGAAGTAGGCGTGGTTGGTAAGGTTCACCACCGTGGGAGCGTCGGTGACGGCCGTGAAGGTGAGGGTGAGGGTGTTTTCTTCGTCCCAGCCGTAGCGGACGACGGCTTTGAGGTTGCCGGGATAGCCGGCCTCGCCGTCGGGGGAGAAATACATGAACTCGACGCTGTCCCCGTCTATGCGGCTGTCCCAGACCTGGTTCTGGAATCCTTCGGGCCCTCCGTGAAGATGGTTGGGACCGTTGTTTACGGGAAGGGTGTATTCTTTGCCGTCAAGGGTGAATTTTCCTCCAGCGATGCGGTTGGCATACCTCCCGGGGCATTTCCCGGCGCACGGACCGTCGGCAAAATAGGCTCCGGCCTCCGGATATCCGAGGACGACGTCGGCAATCTTCCCGTCCCTGTCGGGCACGCAGACGGACACGATGCCGGCCCCGACGCTGGACAGGACGGCTGCCGCCCCGCTCCCGTTCACAAGGGTATATCTGAATATTTCCTTTCCGTCAGGGGCTGTCCCCCAAAGTTCCCTGGTTATTTTCATGACCTTTGTTTATTGATTGTTAATTTCTTCCAAAGCCGCAATTATCCTGTCCGAAGGGGCGTCTTTCAGAAGGACCTTCTTGTCCTTGTCCAGAAGATACATCGACGGAATGGCCCTCACATTGTAGAGAAGGTCCCTGCGGATTATCATTTCAGAATCGTACCCTACCGTCCAGGTGCCGGGATACTCTCCCGCATGGGCCTTCCAATGGGCTATATCCTCATCGATATAGATATCCACCACGGCAAGTTTCCTTTCCCCTATCATGGAAATCACCGTCGGAGAGGAAAGCTCTTCTATCATCCTTTCGCACTCCTGGCAGCCGGGATTCGAGAAAATGAGAAGGGTGTAAGGGGATTTCACCCCGTGGAGGGTCCTTTTCCGGCCGGATGCTTCGAGGAAAGAAAAATCGGCGGCCACGGACCCCCTCCTGTTGAGGGAGCACAGCCGGGCCTGCCATACAAAAGACTGGCGCAGGCTGTCAGGCACGGAAGGGCTCTTCGCGAGCCTGCTTACGTAGGCCAGATAGATGTCTTCGTCGCGCACCGGGGAGTTGGGGTCGTAGAGATACTTGGCCGCCATGTCGGTGAGAAACCCGAAAACATTCGTCCCCGGACGGGCCTTGTCGAAAGCCTCGGCCCTGTCGAACAGGATGCCGGCGGACTTTATGCCCTGCGGAAGGGGACACATCTTTTCAATCAGGGTGACCCACATCCCGAAATTCTCCTCGACCTCGTCTTTTTTCACCCCGTTCACAAGGGAAGAGTCGCAGGGGTATTCCGCGGAAGGGTCTAGAAAGCGGTCCCAGTAATGCTCCGTCACCCAGGCAAGCTTTTCTTCCTGCGACACCAGCATGGACGGGACGTCGGCGGGGGTTGGGAAAGGACGGGACGTCTCCTTCACCGCGACCTTTCCACGGCCGCAGCACGCAAGGAGCAGAAGGGCTCCGAGACAGAGAAGTATGCCGCTAAACCTTCGCACTGAGTTCCGCCTGTGAAATGTTGATTATAAAGTCTCCCATCTTTTCGAGACCGTTCACTACGTCCATGTAGAAAGAGCCTGTCTCATAAGGATAGTTGGCGTTTTCAAGGTTGGAAAGATGCTCTTCCCGGAGGAAATCCCTGTAGGAGTTTATCTTCTCTTCCGCCTTTTCGGCGTTGGATATTTCCGTCAGCTGGATGAGAGGGGTGTCGAGGTTCGTGTGCATGGCTTCGAAGGCCTCGTCCACAAGGGAAATCATGTGGTCGATTTTCTGCACCATATCCTCCGTGAAGGGTTTGTTGTGGGCCCAGGCCCGGCCGATGGTCCTTCCTATGCTCTCGCCGCTGTCGCCGAGGCTCTCCATCTCCCCGATAATCCTGTAAAGGCTTTTCACCCGCACCGTGGCCTCGTGGCTCATCTCGCTTGAAGTGACTTCATTAAGATAGGAGGCTATCTCTTTTTCGATATTGTCGGTGATTTCCTCGTATTTTATAAGTTTCTCATTGGCGGCCTCGAATCCGGCCTCGGTTTTCGCATCGGTGGCCGTCCTTATGAATCCGAGGGTCCTCCGGCAGATATCCCCGAAACGGACAACCTCCATCTTGGCGCTGTTGAGGGCCAGGTCTCCGGTCGTGAAGCCTCCGGAGCCGATGTATTTGAGCCTGAAGGCCTCGTCCTCTTCGTTGCGGGAAGGAACCAGCCAGGTGACGACCTTCTCAATCTGGGGAATGAACCAGACAAGGATGCAGGTGTTTATGACGTTGAACAGGGTGTGGAGGGTTGCGACGCTGTAGGGAAGGGAGGCTATGAGGGAACTCTTGGTGGCGGCGTCGGCCGTGGCGAAATCCGTCACGTAAGGATTGGGGAAGCCCAGGAACTCCACGATATTGC
>CAMOVV010000065.1 GCA_946627685.1 uncultured Bacteroidales bacterium | reverse complement strand
GGATTGTCTTCCGTCCTTTTGACGGGGATTGGAAAGAACAGCACATTCCCTTGACATTCAGGAACTTCTCCGCGCCTGTCTATACAAGGACCGCCTACCCTTCAAAGGAAAAGGCCGGGAAACGGCTCCCTGCCGAAAAGTCTTTGATATCAATAAGTTCCCCCGACGTGGACATTACCATGATGGACTATGAGCCGGAAAAGGGCCTTGTGTTCCGGCTGAATGAAAGGACCGGACAGGAACACTCCGTCACCATCGAGGTCAACAACAAAAAAACAGAAACCCTCCTGAAGCCCTTCGGGATTGTGAACGGCGGGTTTTCTCCATTCCCAAAAGACTGACATTGAGGCGCCGGGGGCGTTGTGAGGGCTGGCTTTAAGGGGACGGCAGCGGAGGCGACAAAAAAGCCGGTCACTTTCGTAACCGGCTGGATTCAAATATGTTGCGGAGGGGACGAGATTCGAACTCGTGGTACCCGGAAAGAGTACGGCAGTTTAGCAAACTGCTGGTTTCAGCCACTCACCCACCCCTCCTGGGGCCCTGTCTATAGCTGACTTCGACAGGGACTGCAAAGGTAAGAAATAATTCTGAATGTGCAAAAATGTGCACAAAAATAAAATTTCGTCAATTTTTTGTTGTTTTTCAATAAATTTATTATATTTGGCGAAGAAAACTTTAACAATAACTCTTAATACTTTATTATTATGGCTGTTTGGTGGGCATCACTTAGCGTTGCGATGAAGGTCCTCTGGGGCCTCACACTTTCGGCTTCGCTTATCTTCATTATCCAGAGCGTCATGACTTTCATCGGCGCAGACATGGACGGAACAGGTCTCGACGGAGCCGATTTGGACGTTTCCGGCGCGGACGCAGGGCTTGACGGCGGCGACGGGGCCATCGATTCAGGTTCCAATCTCTACACCTTCCGCAACCTCATCAACTTCATCCTCGGTTTCGGCTGGTCCGCCATCCTTCTGCAGAAGTCCATCAGTTCCACCTTCGTCCTGATTTTCGTGTCGGTGCTGGTCGGATTGGGACTTGTTGCCCTGGTGATGTATATTTTCAAGCTTCTGAGCCGGATGCAGCAGTCCGGCAACATCGATGTCTATCGCCTGGCCGCGGGTTGCCAGGGAACCTGCTACCTCACCATCCCCGGCGAAAGAAAAGGGGAGGGCAAGGTGCAGATCTCAATCAACAATTCAGTCAGGGAGTATAACGCCCAGACCGAGGGAGATACCATCCCCACAGGAGCCCCCATCAGGGTGGCCGAGGTAATCAACGGCACCACCCTCCTTGTGGAACCCGTCCAGCCCGAAGTGATTTAACTTATATAACAACTTAATAACCAGAACTATGGCTGAATCCAACATTATCCTCATCCTTATCCTTGTATTTGTCCTGATCGTCACTTTCTCGGCGATTCTCAGGAGATACAGGCGCTGCCCGTCCGACAAGATTCTCGTCATCTACGGAAAGACCGGACGAAATGCCTCCGCCAGGTGCATCCACGGTGGAGCCGCCTTCATCTGGCCCGTGTTCCAGAACTACCAGTACCTCGACCTTAAACCCATTTCCATCGAGTGCAACCTTACCAACGCCCTGTCCAAACAGAACATCCGCGTGGACGTTCCCTGCCGGTTCACCGTCGGTATTTCCACTGAGCCTGAAATCATGACGAACGCTGCGGAGAGGCTTCTCGGCCTTTCTACCGAAGATATAAAGGGCATCGCCACCGATATCCTTTTCGGACAACTCCGTCTGGTCATCGCCACCATGGACATCGAGGAAATCAACTCTGACCGTGACAAGTTCCTCTCCAGCGTTAGCGCAAACGTCGAGGCGGAACTCCGCAAAATCGGACTCAAGCTCATCAACGTGAACGTCACCGACATCCGCGACGAATCCGGCTATATCGAGGCCCTCGGAAAAGAGGCCGCAGCGAAGGCCATCAACGACGCGAAGAAGAGCGTTGCCGAGCAGAACAGGTTCGGTGAGACCGGAAAGGCCGACGCCGACAAGGATACCCGCGTGAACGTGGCCGCCGCCAACGCCCTTGCTGTGAAGGGAGAGAACCAGTCCCTCATCGACATTGCCAATTCCGACGCTCTCCGTAGGGAGAAAACGGCTCAGGCTGAAAGACTTGCCGTGGCCGCCGAAAAAGTGCAGAGCGCAAAGGCCCTGCAGGAGGCCTACCAGAGTGAAAGGGACGCCGAGCTCGCCCGCGCCGAGAGGGAAAAAGCCACCCAGCAGGCAAACATCGTCGTCGCCGCGGAAATCGACAAGGAAAAGAGAATCATCGAAGCTGAGGCCGAGGCAGAGCAGGCACGCCGCATAGCCAAGGGAGAGGCTGACGCCATCTACGCCAAGATGGAGGCCCAGGCCCGTGGCGCCATGGAGATTCTTTCCAAGCAGGCCCAGGGCTTCCAGGCCCTCGTCGGAGCCGCGGGAAGCGACCCTCAGAAGGCTGTCCTCATGATGATAGCCGACCGCCTGCCGGAACTGGTGAAGACCCAGGTGGAGGCCGTCAAGGGCATCAAGATAGACAAGGTGACCGTATGGGACGGCGCCGGCTCAAAAGACGGAAAGACTTCCACGGCCAACTTCGTCTCCGGCCTGATGCAAAGCGTCCCCCCTCTGCAGGACCTCTTCAAGATGGCTGGAATGCAGCTTCCTGATTATCTGAAAGGAAAGGACGCTCCCGACGTACAGGATCCCAAGAAGGACGCGGACGAAAAGGAGTAAACGCCCATGCCTGTAATAGTTAATATAGATGTCATGCTGGCCCGCCGGAAAATGTCTTCCGGCGAGCTTGCAGGGCGCGTCGGGATATCTGCCTCCAATCTTTCCATACTCAAAAAGGGAAAGGCGAAGGCCGTCAGGTTCTCAACCCTGGCCGCCATTTGCAAGGCTCTGGACTGTCAGCCCGGAGACCTGTTGGAATACGTTCCCGAAGAAGAAGAGTAGGGGAAGATAGATTGATTACGGCTGCACCGTCCTGGTTTCCAGGGCGGTGTTTGTCACTCCGGTGGCATGGATGGCGGCTGCAAGGGCTTCCGCTCCGGCACTGTCGGCAAAGGGTCCGGCAAGGAATACGACCGCGCCGCTTTCTGAGGTCTTCACGAGGTCCTTGCTCGTCTGCTGCCGGATGGCCGAAAGGGTTATTTCGGGGAGGGACGCTCCGTCCGGAGGATATATCTTCACGTAATACTCGCTTTTCATCTTCGACTCCATCGCCCTTGCCCGGGCCACGGGGGCGGACTCCCTGTCGATGAAGGCCGTAATGAACGCACCCTTGAAGCCCAGCCTCTTCACTTTGTTGAGATTGGAAAGGGCGCTGGAATAGGTGCGGAAGACTCCGGCGGAATAGATTTTCCTGCCTCCGGAACCCTCTCTTTCAAAGACGGGACTCAGGCCTTTCACCTGTTTGACGGAAGCCTTCGAAGGGGAAGAGAACAGCTGAATCTGATATACAAGTCCTTCAGGAACAGAATCTTCGACAATTACCCCTTCGGGGAGAATCCTGAAAGTGTAGTCGTAAACGGGCTTGGGTTTCAGGATGTTGATATGGAAGGATGGACCGGCTTCCCTCTTGGAGAACGTGTAGCCGGAAGAGGCCCCCACCACCTCCCGGGAAGCGTCGGAGCGTATTTTCGCGGGGTCAATCACCACGCCTTTCATCAGGAAATCCATTTCTATCTGCTGCAGGGCGGACACGGCCCAGGAAAGGGAGTCGTTGAGCCGGGGAAGGAAGGCCTCCTTTGCGGCAATCGACTCCAGGAGCCTTTGCCTGTCTGCTTCCGTCGCCGTGGCGTACTCGGCCCTTTCCTTTTCCATTTCCCTGTTATGGGAGGCTATGGCATCCCTCAAACTTCTAACCTGCTGCATCTTGCGCATATATTCCTTCACCTCGGGGTTGTCCGCGGCCGGGTCGGACACGGAAGAGACGTTTTCAATCCGGGAAGGGTCGTCGGGGGGTGTGAGGGAGGACAGCGCCAGCACCCGGGATTCGTCTTCGATGGATTTTCTCAGCGGCATCCCGTCATATTCAACGACATAGATATAGACGCTGTCAGGCGGGCAGTCCCTGTTGGAGGCGAAAATGGAAAATTTCCCGTCGGGGGAGTTTATGAAAAGAAAATCGTCAAAGGGGGAGGAGTAGGGGAAGCCCATGTTCACGGGTGTGTCCCAATCCCCTGTTTCCTCGTTCCTGCGGGAGACGTAGAGGTCGTATCCTCCCATGCCGTAAAGGCCTTCGGAGGCGAAAAAAAGACTGTTCCCGTCAGCGGAGAGCATGGGGTAAATCTCGTTGGAAGAAGAGGTTATCTCTTCATTTATAAGCTGGGGAGCGGTCCAGACGGTGTCAGAGAGGGTCGTGCGGCAGATATTGCTCACACCGGTTTCATCCATGGAGGAGTAGAGGATTTCCCGGGCATTGCGGGGAAAATAAGTGGCCAGGGACAAAGGATTGCCGCCGAGGGAGTCCAGCTGGTTCGGAACAGGCCTCCAGCTGCCGTCTTCAAGGGGATAGAAAAGATAGAAATCTTCAAGAGGGAACATCCGCCTTGCCACCACGACGGGGTCGCTGCAGAAACCGCTCATGCTGATGGCGTTCTGGGCTTTGACCTTGCTGTCCTCCACCGTCATCATCGCAGAGGAGTCCGGAGCCGCCGCGGCCGCGGCCTCATACCATTTCAACGCCTCTTTGAAGGAGTATCCTTTCCTGAGGGAGTCGGCCCTCGCGAGCAGTTCGTTCCAGCTTTTCCCTTCCTGAAGGGACTCCTGGCCCTTGGCTGCAAAAGTCGCCAGAGCCGCTGCAAAGACCAGGAAAAAACGGTATTTAAGGCTTGATTTCATTCTGTTTTAGCATTTCTGCATCCGCAAAAATACGAAATCATTGGCATAAAGTTTCTTTCTTGGAAAAAAATCGTAACTTTGCAGACCTTATTCGAATGTATTTGGATAAATTTAAACAATAACAACGATATGCAAAGCAAAGGTGCCATCAAACTGGTGGCTGTTCTTTTGGCCATCGCCTGCATCTGGCAGCTTTCCTTCACCCTCGTGACTAACATGCAGGAGAAGAAAGCTGAGAAGTATGCAGAGGCCGCAGCCCTCGCAGCAGGGCAGTCTCCCCTCTTCGCAAGCGTTCCCGTCGAAGAGCAGGCTTTCTATCTCGATTCCATCCGCAAGGAACAGAACAGGAAGTACATCGACTCCGTGTCCAACGAGAAGGTTTACTTCGGTTATACCTACAAGGATGTCAAAACCAAGGAGATAAACCTGGGTCTTGACCTTAAGGGAGGTATGAACGTCATGCTTCAGGTCCAGCTCAAGGACCTGGTGAAAGCCCTTTCCGGGAACAAGGCCACTCCTGAATTCCAGAAGGCCCTCGACCTGGCTTCCGAGCGCAGCGTCAATTCAAGGGAAGATTACATCACCCTCTTCTCCCAGGCCTGGAAGGAAGTAGGCGGAGGCACTCCTCTCGCCCAGATTTTCGGAACCTTCGAAATGAGGGATAAAATCAAGCCCGAATCCTCCGACGAAGAGGTCATCTCCGTCATCAGGGGAGAGGCCGAGAGCGCAGTTTCCAACTCCTTCAACGTTCTGAGGAACCGTATCGACCGCTTCGGCGTCACCCAGCCCAGCATCCAGAAAATCGGCAACTCCGGTAGGATTCTCGTGGAACTTCCCGGCGTAAAGGAGCCTGAACGTGTACGCAAGCTCCTCCAGGGCACGGCTTCCCTCGAATTCTGGACCACCTATGACAGCCAGGAGATTCAGCCCTACCTCATCGAGGCCAACAACAAGCTCGCCGAACTCCTTGACCAGGACGAGACCGTGATTGAAGAGACCGAAGCCCCTGCGGCTCCCGCCGCATCGACGGATTCCCTCCTTAACGCGGAACTCTCCCAGAACAAGGCCGACGCCGACGAGATTGCAGCCTACAACAAGCAGAACCCCCTCTTCGCGGTTCTCCAGCCTTCCGGCTACAAGGGCAACGCCTGCATAGGTTTCGCCAACGCCCTCGACACCGCCAAGGTGAACAGGTACCTCTCCCTCCCTCAGATAAGGGATATCTTCCCTCCTGAGTTCAAGGGAATGTGGTCCGTGAGCCCTTCCGAACTCGTCGCCGGCGCCAATGTCTATGAACTCGTCGCCATCAAGGCCACTTCACGCGACGGAAAAGCCCCTCTCGACGGTTCCGTAGTGACCGACGCCCGCGTGGATTACGGCGGCACCAACAACGGCCAGCCCTATGTGACCATGTCCATGAACGCGGAAGGCGCCAACAACTGGGCCCGCATCACCCGCGACAACATCGGCAAGCAGGTCGCCATCGTCCTCGACGGCATGGTTTATTCCTATCCTACCGTCCAGTCCGAGATTTCCGGAGGCAACTCCCAGATTACCGGAAACTTCACCGTAGAGCAGTCGGAAGACCTTGCCAACGTGCTCAAGTCCGGTAAACTTCCCGCCCCCGCCACCATCATCCAGGAGCAGGTCGTAGGACCTTCCCTCGGCGCCGAGTCCATCCGCTCGGGTATGATTTCCTTCATCATCGCCTTCCTCCTGGTCCTTGTATATATGGTTCTCTTCTACAGGGGAGCCGGCGTCGCAGCTGACATAGCTCTTCTTTGCAACGTCCTCTTCCTGTTCGGAACCCTCGTTTCCTTCGGAGCCGTCCTCACCCTGCCGGGTATCGCCGGTCTCGTCCTTACGATGGGTATGGCCGTGGACGCCAACGTCATCATCTATGAACGAATCAAGGAGGAACTTGCAGCAGGCAAGGGTCTTGGAAAGGC
>CAMOVV010000064.1 GCA_946627685.1 uncultured Bacteroidales bacterium | reverse complement strand
ATCTCGGAGAACCTGTCCCTTCGCTGAGACTTGAGATTCTCAGGGACGGTGTGGACGACTATGACTACCTGACCCTTTTGGAAGAGGCGGTTGCAAAGGCGAAGAATCCACGAAGCCCGCTCGTCAGGGAAGCCAGGTCGCTGTTGACTCTCCCAAAGGATTATTACCAGGACGACAGGCATTTCTCCAAAGATCCCCGTTTCCTTATCCGGAGAAGGGAGAGGATTGCCGGTCTAATAGAGAAATTAAGCAGATAATACAATGAAAATCAGGAGTTTATTTTTGTGTTTAGCGATTGGCGCTTCCATTTTGGCCGGCATCAGGACGGCAGCCCAGACCATCACCGTGAGGGATACCGTCTATACCACCTATCCATATTCCGACCCGGATCCGGCCCCTTTCGGAGGCAGGATTTATCCCTATTTCCGCTATGACGGCTATTCGGCGAAAAGCGTTCCGGTGAATTGGCAGGAAGTGATATTGGAAAATGAATTCCTCAGGGTCAGGATACTTCCGGCCCTCGGCGGAAAAGTCTGGTCGGTGTATGACAAGGTCTCCGGCAACGAAATGTTCTATGACAACGATGCGGTGAAATTCAGGGACATCGCTTTGCGCGGGCCCTGGACAAGCGGAGGCATAGAATTCAACTACGGAATAATCGGTCACGCTCCTTCCTGCTCCTCTCCGGTGGACTGGAAGGCCGTGAAAAAGGATGACGGGACAGTAAGCTGCTATATCGGTGTGCTGGATTTGCTCACAAGGACGCACTGGACCGTGGAAATCAGCCTCCCTGCCGGTAAGGACTGGCTCCTGACCAGGACTTTCTGGCACAATTCCACCGGGAGATTCCAACCTTATTACACGTGGACCACGGCCGGGCTCGGAACCTCCGAGGATTTGAGACTTATCTATCCTTCCTCCTATTCCGTGAGTCATCATGGAACCATAGATCCTTATCCCATAGATCCTTACGGCAATGATATGAGGGTGTATGCCCAGCAGGTGACCCCCGGAGCGAAATCATTCCATCCCGCCGGCTCCCACAAAGGTTTCTTCGGGGCCTGGTGGAAGGAGAACGACAACGGCATGATGCATCTGGCCGACAGGGACCAGAAACTTGGAAGGAAGTATTTCTGCTGGGCTCCCGGGGACGAGGGTAGGATGTGGGAGGAACTCCTGACCGACAACCTGCCACAATATGTTGAGCTTCAGGCCGGGAGACTTTTCAACCAGAACGATAACGACAGTAATTTCACCCCTTACAGGCAGTTTTTCTTCACTCCTTTCGGAACAGATGAATACAGCGAGTACTGGATTCCCTTCTCCGGCACGAAGGGGGTGGGGGACGTTACCCTTCAGTGCGTGGCGAACGTGGTTGAAGAGGAGGGGGAATGGAGCCTTCATATCTATCCCCTGCAGAAGATGAGGGGCCTTTTGTGCGCCCTGGACGCGGAAGGGAAGGAGATTTCTTCGTGGAATGTCAACCTGGGCCCCGCGCAGCTGCTGGAGAGAAATGTCGGGTTCGCTCCTTCCAGACTGACGCTTGACGGAAAGACTTTGTGGACACTCGACCAGGAGATTCTCGACAGGCCGAACTCCCTGCCTGAAGGCTATGACCACAATACGGCTTCAGGCTCCTTCCTGCTGGGCTCTTCATACGCCGGACAGAGGGATTACTCCATTGCCGAAAAATACGCCGACCGGGCTCTCGAGGCCGATCCCAACTATGTTCAGGCTTTGGATCTAAAGGCGATGCTCCTTCTCGGCAAGGGGGACTGGCAGGGGGCCTTCGACTATGGCAACAGGGCTCTTTCCATAGACCAGTACGATGCCCGGGCCAACTATATCTCCGGCCTGGCGGCGGTTGAACTCGGTAAGAAGGCTGACGCCCTGGACAGGTTCGAGATAGCGGCCATCACCTCCGAACTCCGCAGCGCCGCGCAGGTGCAGCTCAGCCGTATCCATTTCGTTTCCGGGGAACTGGAGAAGGCTATGGGATATGCAGAGAGGAGCATAAGGGGCAACATGCTCAATGTCACCGGAATAGAGATGGGGTATCTCTGTGCCCGTGAGGGCGGCGAGACGGGAAAGATGCAGCTTGACCTGTATCTGGAAGAGATAGAGGCGATGGACCCGCTCTGCCATTTCCCGGATTTCGCGAGATTCCTTTCCGGGGAGATTTCGTCCGAAGAGCTTTCTTCCGGCATACGCCAGGAGATGAAGGTTCAGGAATATATCGAGAATGCTCTCTTTTTCGAAAGTTTGGGACTGCGTGACGATGCGGTCAGGATCCTTCAGGCCTGTCCCGGGCGGAATGCCCTTACAGACCTCTGGATTGCGTATCTGAAAGAAGATAAAGCCATGATACAGTCGGCCGAGAGGGCAGGGCTCGATTTCGTCTTCCCCTTCCGTACCGAGAGCCTGAAACCGCTTTCCTGGGCTGTGGAGAATGGGGGAGGATGGCAGAGCCGTTACCTCCTTTCCGCCCTTCTGTCAAGCCTGGGGCGCACGGGAGAGGCTTTCGACCTTATAAGGGACATCGAAGACTGCGGATATGCCCCCTTCCATATCCTGCGTTCCAGGATCGGGGGTGGCCTCAAGGACATGAAAAAGGCTGTGGCAGAGGACCCTTCCCAGTGGAGGTACGGCCGTGATGTGGCGGAAACCTTGCTCCGCCGGGGTGATGCTTCCGGAGCGGCGAAGGCAATCGCTCCGTATTATCTCAGGGATAAGGAAAACTTCCACGCAGGGTACCTTTATGCCGAGGCCCTTGCGGCCGACGCGAAATGGGCGGAGGCCGACAAGGTGCTGAAGGACATAGTGATCCTTCCTTACGAGGGTCAGGGAAATTCCCACAGGCTCTACCGCCGGGTAAAGCTCCGCCTGGCCGCCCTGGCATTGGATGCCGGAAAAGTCTCCAGGGCTTCCAGGCTCGTTGAAGAATCCAGGCTATGGCCGCATAATCTTGGTGTCGGCAGGCCTGTGGATGCAAACGAGGATGCTGAAAACTGGATGGCTGCCGTAATTGCCGCCCGGAAGGGGGACAAGGCAGCCGCCGGCACCTTCCTGGGGAAGATTCAGGAAGGGAAGGCCGTCTGGCAGGAAGCCTTCGACGAGGCTGCCTCCGGAAAGAAAGTATCTGCCGGTTCCGTCCTTGACAAATATAACCTTGGAATATAGAAAAGATGTAAATATATGAGAATCAGAACAGCAGTATTATTCGTGGCCGTTTCCGCCCTGGCCTTTTCATGCGGCGGACGCAAGAGCCTCCTTCAGTACGCGGACCCGTTCGTGGGGACAGCATATACCGGACATACCTCGCCTGCGGCCGCCTTCCCTTTCGGCAACATGCAGCCGGGGCTCCAGACCGGCAACCTCGACTGGGAGCACTGTTCGGGATACGTCTGTGAAGACACCCTTATGTGGGGATTCACGCAGAACAAGATGAGCGGGACGGGAGTGGGGGACCTCGGGGACATCCTCATGATGCCTTTTGCCGGCACTCCGGAGCGCCCGGATTACAAGTGCGTGTTCGACAAGGCGTCGGAGAAGGCCACTCCCGGTTTCTACGGGGTGAGCCTTCCCGGCAACAAGGCCCGGGCCGCCATGACATGCACCCCGCACGTCGCGATTTACGAGTTTGCCTTCGACGCTCCGGGAGCGTCGCTGTATGTTGATTATCAGAATGCGATAGTCGCTACCGGCGGTTATGAGAGGTTCCAGGGGCGCGTACTTTCTTCGGAGTACAGAAAAGTCGATGACAGGACTTTCACGGGGGACATGAGGACCACGGGCTGGGAAGACAAGGGCGTCAATTTCATCGAAAGGGACGTGCATTACGCCGTTGTCTTCGACCATCCTGTCGTTGAGGAGACGGACGTGAAGGACGATCCCGCCATGAAGGCCCCCCGCAGGGTTTACAAGTTCGACATAGCCCCAGGAGGAAAGCTTCTCGTCAAGGTGTCAATCTCGTCCGTCAGCAGCGAAAACGCCCTTGAAAACATAAACAGGGAAATGCCGGGCTGGGATTTCGGCGGAACCCTCGCCAAGGCGCAGGCTGCATGGGAGGACGTGCTTGGAAGAATCACGATTGAAGGAAGCGATTTCCAGAAAAGGAACTTCTATACCTCGATGTATCATCTTTTCCTCCAGCCCAATGACATCGCCGACGTGAACGGGCAGTACAGGGGGGCTGATGACGCCGTGGCCACCGCTAAGGACGGGAAGTACTATTCGACCCTTTCCCTCTGGGATACCTTCCGCGCTGCCCATCCCCTTTACACCATCGTGGCCCCGGAAATGGTGGCTCCGCTCGTAAATTCCATGCTCGAGCACTGCGATGCGCAGGGGTATCTTCCCATCTGGCCACTGTGGGGACAGGAAAGCTTCTGCATGATAGGCAATCACGGAGTCCCCGTCGTCGTGGAGGCCTGCCTCAAGAAATTCCACGGAATCGACAGGGAGAGGGCCTATGATGCCGTGAAGAAATCCCTTACAGTCAATCATAAAAACTCCAACTGGGACATCTACGACAAGTATGGCTACTATCCCTTCGACCTCGTGAAGGTGGAGTCTGCGTCCAGGACGATGGAAACCGGCTATGACGATTACTGCGCGGCCCTCCTGGCGAAAGAACTTGGCAAAGAAGATGATTATGAATTCTTTATGGCGAGGTCGCACAACTACAGGAACCTTCTGGACCCCGAATCCCTCCTCATCAGGGGCCGTGATTCCGAGGGGAACTGGCGCACGCCTTTCGACAAGTTCCAGATTTCCCACGCCAGCACCCACGGAGGGGACTACACGGAAGGCAATGCCTGGCAGTACACCTTCCACATGCAGCAGGATTTCGACTGGATGGTCGAAGCTCTCGGCGGAACCGACGCTTTCGCCACGAAGTTGGATTCCCTTTTTGTCCTTACGGACACATCTGAGGCAGAAGGATTTACGGGCGACGTCACCGGCCTTGTCGGCCAGTACGCCCACGGCAACGAGCCTAGCCATCATGTGATTTATTTCTATACGATGCTGGGAAAGCCGTGGAAGACGGCGGAACTTGTCCGCAAGGTGTTTGACGATTTCTACAAGCCGGTGCGTGACGGCCTCTGCGGCAACGACGACTGCGGCCAGATGAGCGCATGGTACATCTTCAGCGCCCTCGGTTTCTATCCCGTAAACACCGTCAGCGGGGAATTTGTCATCGGTGCCCCTCAGATTCCCCAGGCTGTCGTGAACCTACCAGGCGGGAAGAAGTTTACGATGAAGGCCCACGGGCTCAGCCCTGAAAATAAATATGTCAAGAGTGTCAGGATCAATGGGGAACCTGTAACCGACTGGTGTATAAGCTATGACGAGATAATGTCCGGCTGCACCCTCGAGTTCGAGATGGGAAAACTGTAAAAGGCAGCGTAATTCTGTAATTCCAAAATAGATGACACATGTTTAGAAAAGTACTTCTTGCCGCGCTTGCGACCATCGCCATCTTTATGTCGTCCAATGCGGCGAAAGCATCTTCCAAAGATGTCACTTTCAATCCGGATGCTGCCGGCTGGGCGAAGACCCATTTCAGGAAAGGTGTCCTTCCGCCTTTTTCATTCAAGTACGGCGGAGTCAGTTCGGACTCATTCCTGAAAAAGTGGAAATGCACCACCGCTGCCGATGGAAATGGGAATATCGTAGTTACATACCGCGACCCTTCAACCGGTCTGGAAGTCATCTGCCTGCTGGAAGTGTTCCCCGATTTCGACGCGGTGGAATGGACCATTTCCCTGAAGAACACCTCGGGGAAGGACACGCCGGTCATCAGTGAGTTTAATGCAGCTGATTTTAAATTGGTTCCAATAAAAGGAAGAACTGGTTTCACCCTCAACCACATCAACGGGAGCCTGGCGGCCAGCGATGATTTCGCCCCGCATTACGACACTCTCGAAGAAGGCGCCGAAGTCACGTTCGGCCCTCAGGACGGGAGGTCGTCGAGCGGCCCGTTCCCCTTCTTCAACATCCTTTCCGGACAGGACGGGAACGAGGGCGTCGTGATGTCCATCGGATGGAGCGGCCACTGGAAAGCCGGCTTCCTCCGCACCGGAGAATCAGGTCGCGAAAAGCTTTCAGTCAAAGCCGGGCCGGGCCGTTTCAACGCATATCTCAAGCCCGGCGAGAAGGTCAGGATGCAGAAGATATCCCTTATGTTCTGGGACGGGGGCGACGGACCCCGGAACATGGCCGGGAACAACAAGTTCCGCCGGTTCATCCTCAGCCACCACAGCCGCAAAATCGACGGCAAGACAGCCATGTATCCTCTTTGCGGAGGCCTCAACTGGGGTGACCCGGCTCCTCTCAATGAATATACCGGAATGACGGGAGAATATGCCAAGTTCCTTGTTGACAGGTACTTCGACTTCGATATCCGACCTGATGCCATTTGGCTTGATGCCGGATGGACCGAATACGCCGCCGACTGGAGGAACGGACGCTTCTGGTACAACACGGTCGGCACCTGGAGGGAAGACGCAAAAAGGTTCCCGAAGACCCTCAGGGAAGTAACCGACCACATCCATTCCCTCGGGTTCAAAATGATGGTCTGGTTCGAACCCGAAAGGGTCGTCGCAGATTCGGATTTTTTCCGCGAGCACCGCGGATGGCTTCTTGAAAAGCCCGGTGACGATGTCACATACCTTTTCAACCTCGCAAATCCCGAGGCCCGCGAATGGCTTACCAAATACATGGGCGACTTCCTGGAATCCAGGGGTATAGACTATTACAGGCAGGATTTCAACATGGATCCTTCCGCCCACTGGGAGGCTGCCGACAGTCCGGGGCGTGAAGGTATCACCGAGGCGCACTACA
>CAMOVV010000063.1 GCA_946627685.1 uncultured Bacteroidales bacterium | reverse complement strand
CATGTTCACCTTTTCGGTGAAGGTGAAGAGCTTGATTTTGGAGTCGTAGGTGCCGGTGACGCTTTCTATCACCTGGCCATCCTTGTCCTTCATGGCTCCTCCGTTGTAGAAGACGGCCACGCTGTCCCTCGTGTTGTAGTCGAGGAAACGGGTCCTCAGGGTGTTGCCGTCCTTGTCCTGTAGCTGGACGAGGCTGCCGCGGAACTGGGCGAGGTCTTCGTCGATGATGTAGTCCAGGCGGTCGCTTTTGAGGACGGTGCGGTCCTGGATAATCTGCACGTTGCCGACGGCTTCTATCAGCCTTTCATTGACGTTCCACAGGGCCGTGTCGCAGACGAGATAGGTGTTGTTGTGGAGGAACCGGGCCGGGCCGGTGACCTTCCTGTAGGGGATGCCGCCCTTCTCGATGAGCTCGTTGCTCTGGGCGCTGAGCTGCCTTACGACAGAATCCTTCTGAGTCCTGTCCTGCGCGGAAACCGTAAGGGCGCACAGCAGAGGAATCAGGGCGAGGATTCTCCGTAGGAGCTTGGGCATGGTTATTTCCTTATTTTCGACAGCCAGTCGCTCCGGTTGAATTCACAACCTGCGAACATGGGATCTATGACTACGTATGTCGCCTTTATCTTCTCGTCAAGGAACTTGTCAATCTCTTTGAGGCGAAGGTCGCTTTCCACACGCTCCAGCAGCTGGGTGTAGTCTTCGGTGAAGGTGGCCGTATGGGAAGGGATGATTTTGTCAACGCGAATAATTTTGTAAACGGTGTTGCCGTTCCTGCCTTCGTTGTCGAGGGATTCCACCGGGGCGGAAATCTCCCCTTCGCCCAGGTCTTTAATGGCCTTGTAGTCTTCGGGCTTCAGCTCGTCAATCTCGAAATAGGACGACCCGGTGCGGGGGTCCGCCATCTGTCCGCCATTGGTGCGGGTGGCCGGATCCTGGGAATAGAAGGCCGCGGCGAGTTCGAAAGTCACGGCTTTGGAGTTAATCTCGCTGCGCAGGGAGTCGAGGGTCTTGAACGCCTTCTCGCGGTCCTCGTCGGTGTATTTGGGCTTCATGAGGATGTGACGGGCGTTGAACATGTCTCCCTTTTTCTCGATGACCTCGATAATGTGGAAACCGTCCGGGGTCTCGACAATCTGGGAGATGGAGCCGGGCTTGAGAGACATGGCAGCATCGGAGAAAACCGGCCAGTACATAGACTTCGGCGCCATGCCGAGCTCTCCTCCCCTCAGCGCGGAACCCGGGTCTTCGGAGTAGATTCTGGCAAGGGTGGTGAATTTCTCCCCGTTCATGATTCTCTCGCGAAGGTCGAGGAGCTTTTCCCTGACGGCGAAATTCGCGGCCTCCCTGTCTGGATAGATGCAAATCTGCCTGAGCTGGTACTTGACGGGAACCTGGGGAAGGTCGGAGCGGTCCACGGTGTCGAGGAAGTGCCTCACGTCCGCGGGAGTCACGGCGGGAACCCTGCCTGCAATCTGCGACTGCTCCTGCTGGACGAGGTTCTGCTCCGTCACCTGCTGGCGCCAGGACTGGCGGAGCTTGTAGAGGGGCTTGTGGAAATACTCTTCCAGTTTCTCGTCGCTGCCGAAGGTCCTGCGGATGCCGTCCACATGCTGGGAAAGGGCGGCTTCCACCATGTCGTTGTTGACGGAAAGGGAGTCCAGCCTCGCCTGCATCAGGAAGAGCTTGTTCTCCAGTATCTGCTCCAGAACCTCGCAACGGGCGTTCCTGGTGTTCAGCATGCCCTGAGCCAGGAGCATCTGCACCTGGTCCTCAAGGGTTGAAAGGGACACCATTTCCCCTCCCACGACTGCAATGGTCTTGTCCACGACGGGATACTTCTGGGCGGAAAGGGTCAGACTCAAGACCGAAAAGACTGCGGCGAGCGCTATTTTCTTAACCGTAACTTTCATATTCAACGGATTGTCTTCATCAATAAACAACAAATTTATCCTTGCTACGGGCATCATTCAGCAAGTCTTGTTCCAAAGCGAGCACAAGGTCGTGCTTTCGGCCGCTAAGAAGGATATCCACAATTTTTTCGCGGCAGTAATCGAGAGGGGCGACCTCCCCCGGCCTCATCATTTCGATGACATATACAAGATAGAGAAATCCCTGTCCGTCAGGAACTTCCACGACAGACTTCCCGGAAGCGGACAAGAGGGCGAAGACGTCGGCGCCGGTCTCCCTGGACACCTCCGCCGCCTCGACCCATTTCCCCGACCAGTCCTTGTACCTGTCCGCAGGGTCCCTGAGAAGAAGGGTGTCCTGCCGGATGGACTCGCCGGCCGCGTCAGAGGCAAGTTTCTTGCGAAGGAGGGCAAGGTCGGCCTCTCCCTGAAGGACTTTCGCATAACGGGCCTTCACGATGGGCCTTTCCAGCTTGAAGTCCTCTCCGCGGCCCTCGTAATAGTCCTCTATTTCCTTGTCGGTGAGGTTGGTGTCCAGACGCTCGTTGATATATCTCTGCTCGTAGCGGTATTTCAGAAGGGCCCTCCTGTATTCTTCCAGTTCCTTGGACACATCCCTTTCCCCCTTCGAAAGCTGTTTTTCAGCCACGTCGAGAAAGACAAGGTCCCGCGCCCAGGACTCTATATAGCTGAGGGCGAACTTCATGCTGTCCTCAGGGGCCGCCCCGTCAGGAATGGCCCTCTGCAGCTCGGTACGGTACAGCTCATGCTCCCCCACCCTTGCCACGACATCGTCATCATGGATGAGTTTGTCAACGGTCTTGCAGGAGGGCAGGACCGCGACGGCGAAAAGGAGGACAAGGGGAAAAAGCTGACGCATACGGCTATCTGGAATAGTTTGGAGCCTCCTTCGTGATGGTCACATCGTGGGGATGGCTCTCGAGGAAACCGGCGTTGGTGATTCTCACGAAAGAAGCCTTCCTCAATTCCTCGAGGTTGCGGGCTCCGCAGTAGCCCATTCCTGCCCTCAGGCCGCCGATGAGCTGGTAAACCACCTCGCTGACGGTGCCCTTGTAGGGAACCTGGGCCACGATGCCTTCCGGCACGAGTTTCTTCACATCGTCTTCCATATCCTGGAAATAGCGGTCCTTGGACCCCTGCTCCATGGCTTCGAGGGAGCCCATTCCCCTGTAGGACTTGAACTTGCGGCCGTTGAGAATGATGGTCTCGCCGGGGCTTTCCTCGGTGCCGGCGAAGAGGGAGCCGGCCATAATGGTGCTGGCTCCTGCCGCGAGGGCCTTGGCGATGTCTCCGGAGTAGCGGATGCCGCCGTCGGCAATCACGGGTATTCCGGTGCCCTTGAGGGCATCGCACGCGAGAAGGACGGCGCTGAGCTGGGGCATGCCCACTCCGGCGATTATCCTGGTGGTGCAGATGGAACCGGGGCCTATGCCCACCTTCACAGCGCTCACTCCAGCCTCGGCGAGGGCCTTGGCTCCTTCGGCGGTGGCCACGTTGCCGGCCACGACCTGAACGCCCTTGAAGGCGTCGCAGACCTTCTTTATCTCCCGGAGAACCCCTTCGGAGTGGCCGTGGGCCGTGTCGATTACCACGGCGTCGGCCCCTGCGTCCACCAGGCGGGCCACCCTGTCGATGGTGTCGGACTTGACTCCGACGGCCGCGGCCACCAGGAGCCGGCCCTTGTCGTCCTTGGAGGCGATGGGGTTGTCCTTGATTTTCATGAGGTCCTTGTAGGTGATGAGGCCGACGAGCTTGCCGTCTTCATCCACCACGGGGAGCTTCTCCACCTTGGTCTGGCGGAGGATTTCGGTGGCCTCGGCAAGGGAAGTGCCCTTGCGTGTGGTGATGAGGTTCTCCGATGTCATGACAAGGGAGATGGGGGTCTTGAGGTTGTCCTGCCAGCGCAGGTCGCGGTTGGTGACGATGCCAATAAGCTTCCCTCCTGCATCCACCACGGGAATGCCTCCGATGTGGTTTTTCTTCATCATGGCGAGAGCGTCGCCCACGGTGGAGTCGGGTCCGATGACGACGGGGTCATAGATCATCCCGTTCTCGGCCCTCTTCACGGTGCGCACCTGCTCGCACTGCTTGTCGATGGTCATGTTCTTGTGTATCACACCGATGCCTCCGGCGCGGGCCATTGCGATGGCAAGGGACGCCTCCGTGACGGTGTCCATCGCGGCGGAAACGATAGGGGTGTGGAGGACGATGTCGCGGGTGAACCTGGTGGTGACGTCCACCTCTCTGGGAAGAACGTTGGAATGGGCCGGAACCAGCAACACATCATCGAAGGTCAGGCCTTCGGAAATTTCTCTTGTAACGAACTTAGCCATGACAGAAATGTTTATAATTTGGCAAATATAATCATTTCCCGGGATATTCCGATTTCGGGGGAATGTGTTATTTTTGTATCCGTCATGGACAGCACGGAATTCCCCGGCGGGAAAAGATACAACGCCTTTGTGGAACATGTCCGCCGCCTCTACGGGCAGCGGCTGCAGAAACTTGTGCTGGACGCGGGGTTCACCTGCCCCAACAGGGACGGGACGAAGGGACGGGGAGGCTGCACCTACTGCGACAACGCAGCCTTCCACCCCGGCTACAGCACCCCGGGGAAAAGCCTTTCCCGGCAGATAGACGAAGGTATCGAATTTCACAGGACGAGATACAGGGGGAAAGCCGCCTACCTCGCATATTTCCAGTCTTTTTCAAATACTTACGCTCCCCTCGGGAAGCTCCGCTCCCTCTACGTCGAGGCCCTTTCCCACCCCGCCGTCACGGGTATCGTCATAGGCACGAGGCCTGACTGCGTGGACGGGGAAAAGCTGGATTTCCTCAAAGACCTGATGGAAGGAAAGGTCCTGAAAGGATGGGAAAGGAACCTTGTCTGCGGCCCCGTCACCTCCCCCGTCGTAACGGTGGAATACGGGATAGAATCCTGCTTTGACGCCACTCTGGAAAGGATAAACCGCGGCCACGACTTCGCCTGCGCCGAAAAGGCGGTGAATGAAACTGCCGCGAGAGGCATCCCCGTCGGGGCCCACTTCATCCTCGGCCTTCCCGGAGAGTCGAAGAGCCTGATGCTGGAGCAGTGCAGCCTCATAAACTCCCTCCCCCTGACTTCGGTGAAGTTCCACCAGCTCCAGATTATCAAAGGAACGGCGATGGAAAGGGAGTTCAAGGCCAATCCCGGAGACTTTTTCCGCCCGGGACTTGAAGAATACCTCGACCTTGTCATCGATATCCTGGAAAGGCTGAGGCCGTCCCTCTGCATCGAAAGGGTCGCCGGGGAAGTGCCTCCGAGGTTCGTGGAAACCCCTCAGTGGGGGCTTATCAGGAATTTTGACATCCTGCACAGGCTCGATGAGAAGATGGAAGAGCGGGACGCCCGGCAGGGTTCGAAGTATAAAAAAAGTTAAAGTTTTCTTATGGAAACAAAGAAAGTCATCCTGCTTGCTGCGGCGCTCGCAGCCCTTTGCCTGACGGCACCGGAAACGAAGGCGCAGGAATATGCCGTCACTACCCTTTCCGCGAATATGATGCTGCAGGCTCCTGACTTCGAGTCCAGCCTGGAGACCCAGTGCCTCATGGGCACCCTCGTCGAAGTCCTGGAAAAGAACGGCTCCTGGCGTAAAGTGTCCTGCCCCGAGCCCTACACCGCCTGGACCAGCGAGCTGTCCCTCAAGGAATTGACTCCCGAAGAGGCCGCGGCCTGGCTCGCCGCCGACAAATACGTCTTCACCCCCATGTCAGGCCACGTCCTCGACTCACCCTCCGGCAAGAGAAGCCATGTGTCCGACCTTGTCGCCGGCGACCTTCTGGGCATCACCCTCAGCAGCGGACGGCCGGTCAGGCGCGGCGGCTACCTCGGTGTCACCCTTCCTTCCGGACAGAAGGGATGGGTGCGGAAGAAAGAACTCGAGGGGTTCGGCAAGTGGGCCGCGACAAGGAAGCCGACGGCGGAAAATGTCATCGCCACCGCCCGCCTTCTTCTGGGAGTGCCCTATCTCTGGGGTGGTGAATCCTCGAAAGGGGTGGACTGCAGCGGCCTTGTGAGGTATTGCTTTTTCCTCAACGGACTGCTCCTACCCAGGAACACCTCCCAGCAGGTAAAGCTCGGGGAAGAGGTACCCATCCTCGCGGAAGACGGTTCCCTTGACCTTTCGGCCCTGCGGCCGGGAGACCTCGTCTTTTTCAACAGCCCCGTCTCCGGAAGGGTGAACCACGTCTCCATCTACCTTGGCGACGGCCGCATCATCCAGTCCTCCCAGCTCGTGAGAATCAGCACCCTGACAGACCCTTCCTCCCCGGACTACTACGACCGGAGGCCCTCCTGCGCGAGAAGGGTCTTCGGGCACGTCGGCGCCCCCGGCATCATGAGAATAACCGACTCACCGGCATATTTTCCTCAGAAATAAAGCCTTATGAAACATCTGACCCTGAGCCTTAATAGCTTGCGGGACATTGCGGTCCGGCTCCGGGAAAACTATTTCCGCATCCGGCGGGCGGTGTGCGCCTGAGGCTGAGTGCGGCGCAGCAGCTCCTTCGTACGCGGGCGCTCCGCTGACGACGCCTTGGTGCCCTGGAGAAAAATCATCGACATTTTGTGGCCGGTGAAGGTGGGCACGCCGCTGTCATTGTAGTGGGCCCAGTTCTCCTCGTCATAGCAGAAACGGGAATAGCGCATGCTGTGGTACACCGCCTTGAAATCGTTGTCAAAGGTGAAGCTTTCAGGCTCGATGAACGTTTTCCCGCCGCTCTGCGGGACGGCGTGGGCGATATCGTAGCCGGCATAGGCGCCTTCCTTGTCCACCTCGCCGTTGCTGTCGGAGCTGGGAGTGAGATAGGTTCCGACGAACATCTGGTCCACCCACACATTGTTGCCTTCCGTATCCTGCAGGGTGTCATCCTCGTAACTCATCAGATAC
>CAMOVV010000062.1 GCA_946627685.1 uncultured Bacteroidales bacterium | reverse complement strand
AGGTAGGCGTCGTGACATGTGAGCGGGCCGCCCGCCGTGGATTGCTGCGAGCTGTCCGGCTCAGAACTGCAGCACGTACTGCAATTTTTGGAGTACGTGCAGCGTTTTACCCCCTTTTTTGCTACACGTACTACATTTTTTGGAGTACGTGGGGCAGTTTCCCCGTCACTGGTAAGGAAAACCCCGCCATGAACGCAGGGGCTACCGGAACTTGCGGTCTTCTTCGAGCATGCCGAGGTATGAATTGTAGCGCTCGGGGCTGATGAGGCCATCGTCAAGGGCCTGCTTGACGGCGCAGCCGGGCTCGTGGGTGTGGGTGCAGGGAGTGAAGCGGCAGTCCTTGGAGGCCTTCAGCATCTCGGGAAAATACAACGCGATTTCCTCCTTTTCGAGATGGACCAGGCCGAAGCCCCTTATCCCCGGGGTATCAATCACATAGCCAAAGGGCTCGGCTCCCCCGAGAGGATACATCTCATAAAGGGACGTGGTGTGTTTCCCCTGGAGATGGGCCAGCGAGATTTTGCCGATTTTGGGATCCAGCGAGGGGTCCAGGGCCTTTATTACGGAAGACTTCCCCACCCCGGACTCTCCCGAGAAAAGGTTCACCTTCCCCCGGCAGGACTCCCTCAGGACGTCGATTCCCTCCCCTGTGACGGTGGAAGTCTCTATCACGGGATAGCCCGCCCCCTCGTATATGCTTCGGATGGCGGCGATTTCCCCGGCCCCTTCGTCCCGGTAGAGGTCCACTTTGTTGAGGACGACAGTCGCGGGCACCCCATAAACCTCGCAGGTGACGAGAATGCGGTCCAAAAGGGGCGTCTTTATCCTCGGAAAATAAAGGGAGACGATGATATAGGCCATATCTATGTTGGCCGCTATGACATGGGATGCGCGGGAAAGATTGGCGGAGCGGCGGATAAGGTGGTTCTTCCTGTCCAGGATTTCGGAGATGCGGGCCGGGTCGCGGACTGTCGGCTCCTCCCCGAAAGAGAACCTGACCCTGTCCCCGACGGCCACGGGATTGGTGGATTCGCTGCCGCTCAGGCGTACTTTTCCCTTCAGAACCGCCGGGAAAGGCCTCCACAAAGGAAGCTCCGAGAGCAGATAATGGCTCCCGGCGTTCTTGACAACTGTAGCAATTCCCTCTTTCATCGATGCAAAGATAAGTTTTTTCTCTATCTTTGCACTTACTAAACCCAAACCGATGATTCCCGAGAACAAAATCGACCAGGCCATAGGAAAGCTTTTCGACGGGATTTCCTTCCCCGAAAGCCCCGCCCTCCTCTACGACCCTCTGCGCTACATGATAGAAATAGGGGGCAAACGCCTCAGACCCAGGCTTTGCCTCACCGTGTTCGGCCTCTACAAAGACGACTTCGGCCCCGACATCCTCGGCCCCGCTTCAGGGATTGAGGTGTTCCACAGTTTCACCCTCATCCATGACGACATCATGGACAAGTCCCCTCTGAGGAGAGGGGTGCCGACGGTGTGGGACAGGTGGGGCGCGGACACGGCCATCCTCTCCGGAGACGCCATGTGCATAGACAGTTACCGCAGGATAGCCATGGCCCCGTCACGCTGCCTCGAACCCGTCATGAAGCTTTTCAACGCCACCGCTGCCGAAGTCTGCGAAGGCCAGCAGATGGACATGGACTTCGAGAATGAAGACAACGTGGAAATGGACAGGTACATGAAGATGATAGGCCTCAAGACCGGAGTCCTCATCGCCTGTTCCGCAAAGATGGGGGCCCTCATCGCAGGGGCCTCGGAAGAGGATTGCATCAACCTCTACCGCTACGGCTACAACCTCGGCCTCGCCTTCCAGGTGGCCGACGACTATCTGGACGCCTTCGGAGACACGAAGGTCTTCGGCAAGCCGATAGGAGGGGATATCGTGAACAACAAGAAATGCTGGCTCACCATTAGGGCCAGGGAAAAAGCCGCCGACCCTTCCCGCATTGAGGAAATCCTGGACATGGGAACGGGCTCCCAGGAGGAAAGAAAGGCCAAAATCGACGCCATGACCGCCCTCTACAAGGAACTCGGAGTGGACAAGGATGCCAAGGAAGAGATAAGGCGCCTGAGCGACAAAGCCCTGGAATATGCCGGAAAAGTCTGTTCCGGAGTGGGCTACGAGCAGCTGCGCCGCTTTGCCGAAAAACTCGTCGGCAGGACTAAATAGGGGCCGTGGACAGGAAGGAGCTGGAAATAATGGCCCCTGCGGGCGGTTTTGACTGCCTGATGGCCGCAATTGAAGGCGGGGCCGACTCCGTCTATTTCGGAGTGGGGCACCTGAACATGAGGTCCCGTTCCGCGGGAAACTTCACGAAGGAAGACCTGCCGGAAGTCGTGAGAATCTGCCGTGAGAACGGCGTCAAGGCCTACATGACCCTCAACATAACCCTTTTCGACGAAGACCTCTCCCCGATGAAAGAGGCCCTCGACGCCGCCAAAGCCGCCGGAGTGGACGCCATCATAGCCTCCGACCTGGCCTGCATCTCCTATTGCAGGGACATCGGCCTCGAAGTCCACGCCTCCACCCAGCTCAGCATATCCAACACCGAGGCCCTCCGGTTCTGGAGCGGCTTCGCCGACGTCGTCGTTCTCGCCAGGGAACTGAATCTCGGCCAGGTCGGGAAAATCCACGAAGCCATCCGGGCCGAAGGCATCACAGGCCCTTCCGGGAAGCCCGTAAGGATAGAAATGTTCGTCCACGGAGCCCTCTGCATGGCCGTTTCGGGCAAATGCTATCTCAGCCTCCAGACCTACGGCCAGTCCGCCAACCGCGGAGCCTGCCTGCAGGTGTGCCGCAGGGGCTACGAAGTCACCGATGTCGAGACCGGCAATTCGCTGAATATAGACAATGAGTATATCATGTCCCCGAAGGACCTGTGTACCATAGAATTTCTCGACAAAATCGTGGAGAGCGGAGTGCGGGTCTTCAAAATTGAGGGAAGGGCCCGCTCGGCGGAATATGTGAAGAGATGCGCGGAGTGCTACCGGAAGGCGGCCGACGCCATCTGCGACGGGACCTTCACCCCCCAGCTGGCCTCATCGCTGAAAGAAAGGCTCGCGGAAGTGTTCAACCGGGGCTTCTGGGACGGATACTACCAGGGGGCCAGGCTCGGGGAATGGAGCGGGGTCTATGGCACCCAGGCCACCCGGAGAAAGGTCTATTGCGGGAAGGTAACCAACTGGTACAACAGGATTTCAGTGGGAGAGATAGAGGTTGAGAACGAGCCTCTCCGCCTGGGCGACGACATTCTTGTCATCGGCCCTTCAACGGGCTGCGTGGAGCTGAAGGCGGAAGATGTGAGGGTGGACAATGACGCCCGAGTGCAGGAAGTCCCGAGAGGGGTGGCCTGCGCGGTACATTTCTCCCTTCAGCCCCCTCTCACCCGGCTTCACCGGGGCGACAAGGTCTATATCTGGAGACAGACCGAATAATCCGGCTCCCGTCAGAATGAAATCAGAGGCTTGGTGAGGGCTTCGCGCAGCTGGTCGTCATAGCGCAGCCGCACCTTCACGCCGGCCTGCTGGTAATAGTAGCGGATGACTATCTCCTCTTCGAGGAAGGGAACGATTTCGTCCTTCTTTAGGTTGAGGAAAGTCCTCTTATCCATCTTTATGGCGTTCTCGAGGGCCTCTATCTGGGGTTTCATGCTTTCATCGAGGCCGTCTTCGGCAAGTTCCTTCTTCATGAGGTCGAAATAGGCCTGGGCCGAAGAACGGTAGTCAAATTCCTTGTTCTCGGCGAAGGCCACGAAGTCCTCATATTCCTTGTCGGAGAGACGGAAGTCCTCCGGCGCGGGGATGCTTTCGTGGGAACGGACATATTCAAGCGCATACTGCTCGGTGACGGCATTGAGTACGAGGGAATAGGTGAGGCGGCTGTATCTTTTCACCTTCAGGGTGTCGTCGGGGGTGATGCCGCCGCCGTCCCGGACGGTGCGCCCGTGGAGGGTCTTGAACTCTTTGGTGAGGGAATCGGGAATGGCCCCGACGCTGCCGTCTTCGTTCCTGCGGGAATAGTCCATCACCTGCACGCAGCGGCCGCTGGGGGTGTAGTATTTGGCCGTGGTGACCTTGAGCTGGCCGTTATAGGGAAGGGGACGGATGCTCTGGACAAGGCCCTTGCCGAAGGTCCTCCGGCCAAGGATGGTGGCCCTGTCGAGGTCCTGCATGGCCCCGGCGACAATCTCGGAAGAACTTGCCGAGCCGGAGTCCACCAGTATCACGATGGGCATCTCGGTGTCCACGGGCTCCCCTACCGTCCTGTAAACCATCTCCTTCTCGTTGTTGCCCTTGGACGAGACCACGACGGAGCCTTTGGGAACGAAGAGGGACACTATCTTGACGGCTTCCTGCATGATGCCGCCGCCGTTGCCGCGAAGGTCGAGGACGAACTTCTTCATCCCCTGCTCACGCAGTTTCAGGAAGCCGGAGCGCACCGCATCGGAGACTCCTTCGGTAAAGCCCGACTGGAGCATGTACCCCGTGGTGCCGTCTTCCAGCATTCCCGCGTATTCCACGTCCGGAAGGTGAATCCTCTCGCGGGTCACTTCCACATCCTTTATCTCCCCGCTGCGGACCTTCTTAATCTTGAATTTCACCACCGTGCCGGGCTTTCCCTTCATCCTGTCGCTGCACTGCTTCGAATCCAGGCCCTTCACGCTCACCCCGTCGATTTCCATAATCTCGTCCCCGGCCACGATGCCGGCCTTGGTGACGGGAGCTCCGGAATAGGGCTCGTTGATAATCACGTTGCCGTCCTTTTCAGGCTTGAAAATGATGGCGCCCACGCCTCCGTAGGTCTTGTTTATCATCATCTGGAAGTCCTCCTGCTCCTCTTCCGGCACAAATTCGGTGTAGGGGTCGAGGTCGCCGAGCATGGCTTCGATGCCCTTCATCTCGATGCGGGAGAGGGGAAGGGAATCGACGTAGGAGGCGCTGAGGGCCTTGAGCAGGGCGTTATGAATGTCAATCCATTTGCCGGTCTCGAAGGTTCTGGACTGGCCGTAGGCGGCGATGCAAAGGAGGGCGGCGAGGCCCGTGAGTATGGCGGTTCTTATTTTCATAATCTTGTCAAATATCCGGACAGGCAGGGAGCAATTGCCGTGCCGAGCCTGCGCAAGTGACAAATTTAATTAATATATTTGTCTTGAAAAGGATTGAAAGATGAAAATTATTTTCGCTACGGCAAATAAAGGGAAACTCCGCGAGGCCGGGGAAATCCTCGGGGAAGGCTGGGACCTCGCCTCTCCCGCCGAAATGGGGATCGACGAAGATGTCGAGGAAACGGGGGAAACCCTGAAGGACAATTCCTTGCTGAAGGCCAGGTTCATCCATGAAAAAACGGGGGCCGACTGCTTTGCCGACGACACCGGCCTTGAGGTGGACGCCCTGGGAGGAGCCCCCGGAGTCCACACTGCGAGATATGCCGGGGAAGGTCATGATTTCCAAGCGAATATAGACAAGCTCCTGACCAATCTCACCGGAGTCTCCGACAGGAGGGCCCGCTTCCGCAGCGTCGTGACCCTGATTCTCTCGGGACAGGAGTTCTTCTTCGACGGATGCCTGGAAGGCCGGATAGCCGGGTCCAGGTCGGGGAAGGGAGGCTTCGGCTACGACCCTGTTTTCATCCCCGACGAGATTCCTTCCGCGGACGGGCGTCCCGTCCCCAACACGGACAATCTCACCCTCGCCGAAATCTCCGAGGAAGACAAGAACGCTATATCCCACAGGGGCAAGGCCCTCAGACTGATGGCCGCCTTCCTCAAGGAAAGGGGGAAATGAAGGAGAAAGTCAATCTCATAGTTCTCAGCCACACCAAGTTCGGGGAGAATACGGTGATACTCCACACCCTTTGCAGGGAATACGGGAGGAGGGGATTTCTCGTGAGCGTAGGGAAAAAGGGAGGTTCTTCCCTTTTCCAGCCGCTGAACATTCTCGAAGCGGAGGCCACGCCGAACCCGAGGTCCGACCTCTGGCGGGCGGGAGCCCTGACCGCGAAGTCCCCCCTCGCCGGCATCAGGGGCGATATCCGCAAGAACACCATGACCCTTTTCATGGGAGAGACCCTTTTCAAGACCGTAAAGGAAGGGATGGAGGAAGAGGGGCTTTTCGACTGGTGCGAGCGCTCAATCCTCACCCTGGACGCCCTGAAGAGCGATTTTCCTAATTTTCACCTCCGGTTTCTCCTGGAACTCGCGGTCGCCCTGGGCTTCAGCCCCACGAAGGAAGACCTCGCCCCCTTCGCCGGGCCGCTTATCAGGGAAATGTCCGCCCTGCTGTCCTCCCCCTTCGAGGAGGCCATGCTTCTCCCGATGACGGGAGCTGTCAGGAACGAAATCGCCGCGGCCACGCTGCGTTATCTGGAATACCACACGGAATCCGCAATCAACGTCCGTTCACTGAAGATTTTAAGGGAGATTTACGGATAGAGGCTATCTCCTCCTTCCGCCTTTCTGCTGCTTCGAGGAGCGGCGGGCCTTCTTGGACTCCTTGATGGAACGGGCCACCTTGGCCTTGCGGGCCGCCTTATTGCCGGAAGCCTCATAGAAGCTTTCCTCCACGGGAATGTCCCCTGCATCCTCCACCTCGGGCTCGACAAGCTCGTAATCAAGAAGTTTCTGCTCGAGATTGGTGGCTTTGACACGGATTCTCACGGGGTCGCCGAGCTGGAACACCTTGCCCGTGTGGGAACCCACTATGCGGTAGTGGTCCTCGTCGAAGGTGAAACGGTCCTGCCGTATTTCCCTGAGGGACACCATGCCCTCGATGTGGGTGGGGTCGATTTCCACGTACATTCCCCAGTCGGTAAGGCCGGAAATGTGGCCGTCGAACTCCTGTCCCACCTTGTCCTGCATGAATTCCACCAGCTTGTACT
>CAMOVV010000061.1 GCA_946627685.1 uncultured Bacteroidales bacterium | reverse complement strand
CCGTATGTGCCGTCAGCCGTGATGAACAGATGCACAGGACACTTAAACGTAGTAAATGACAGCCTTGTGGCGATTGGATAGAAAATATTTATTAACACAATTTATTAACCTTTTAATTTTTTACAGCTATGGCTAAAGAAAACGAAAACACCCAGCTTGATGCTCAAATCGTTGAGCGTCTGAACAACCTCGATTGGGACGCCCTGAAGTCCGCCACCGGTATCACCCGTGCACAGGTCGAGGCCAACCCCGTTGTTGCCCGTCAGCTTGCTTACGGCAGCATGACCGATCTCGTCTACGGTCACACCGATGACATTTCCGGTGCTTACTCCCTGCGTGCCATGCCCGGCGAAGAAGGCAAGCCCGGCAAGATCAAGGCTTACACCATTGAGCCTGAGAAGAAGAAGGGTCAGACCCTGTTCCTTTACGGTTCCCCGATTTACTCGGAGAAGGCAATCGCCAACCTCTTCGAGCGTACCAACATCAAGACCCTCGACAAGGACGGCAAGGAGATCACCGTTAATATCCGTGCGAACGCCAACGCCGGTATCCAGGTGGCTGTAGCCGACCCTGAGACCAAGGAGAAGAAGTACTACCTCGTGTCTATCCACGAGCCCACCAACCGTATCATCGGCGTACCCGTGGAGGCCGTCGAGAAGATGCTGGCAAATGCCAAGGTCTACGGCGTGGAGCTCTCTGAGGAGCAGAAGAAATCCCTTGTCAAGGGTGACGCCGTCCTCGTGAGCGGTTGCGTCAACAAGGAAGGTGAGACCTTCTCCGCCTGCGTCCAGTTCGATGCTGCAAAGCGCACCCTCGTGAACGCCAATCCTGCATGGCTCCGCCAGGCTCAGCGTGCTGGTGTTGACACCGGCATCAAGCCCCGTTCCGCCAAGAAGGAGGCTCCCGAACAGAAGGTCGAACCCAAGAAAGAGGGCAAGAAGACCGGCAGGAAGATGAGTCGTTAATCACCGTCTTCAGGTCGAGCGAGCACGGGAGGGGACAGTCTCCCCTCCCGTTTTTAAAACCTTTTAATCCCTCCTGACTTATGAAACAGAACGAGACCAGCTCTTACGAGCGTCTGTGTAACCGTATGGCGGAGCTTTTCGTCGAGCGCTTTTCCTCTATCGTGGACGGCAACTGTCGTTCCATTATCGAGAATGTCTTTCCGCATCAGAATATGGATGGCGTCGTTTTCGGCGGCTCCAATGCTCTTACTACGGCCATGGTTGCATCGGGTCGCGGTTACGGTATCCCCGTGTGGTTTACTATGAACCGTGGCAACGAGATTGGCGTGAGTGTCAAGGCTGGTGAGCGCAGTGTCCCTATTGTCAACTATAATACTTCTTTCTATGAGAAGGAGACGGGGAAGCGTGTTTCTGATATGTCTCAGGAGGATTACGACAGACTCACTGACGAAGAGAAGAATAAGTACGAGAAACGCCGTTACCTTCGTTATTATCCTGAGTTCAACATAACCCAGACGGACTTCGCGGAGGTTTACCCTGAGGAGTATTCCCGTCTGGTGGAGTTCTTCGGTTACGATGTCCGTACCAAGGCGGATTTCGACATGTTGGATAAGCTGGTGAAGGAGGATAACTGGCTTTGCCCTATTGTGGAGAGCGCTGAGGTTGGGACGGCCGTTTACTCGGAGTCGTCCGATATCATCCGTATCCCTGCGAAGGCAAGGTTCGTTGACGAGCATGATTATTATAGTTCCCTGCTTCACGCCATGGCACGGGCGACGGGGAGCGAGATGCGTCTTGACCGGGTCGGCAGCCGTAAGGCTGTCATTGACTCGTTGCCCGGAGCGATGGGTGCACAGTGTGCCGAGGCGTTGGTCTGTGAACTGGCTGCCGCCACTGCCGGAGCTGCTATCGGGTTCTCTCCGGACCTGAGTGACAGCAGTGCCCGGTTCCTTAAGTCCTGGATAGGTTACATCCAGGCGGAGCCTTCAGTCATCTATATGCTGGTGACTGAGGCGTCCAGGTCCGCTGATATGATGCTTGACGGCATCGGTATCAAGCGCGAGAAGGGTCTTAACCTGACGGAGATTCTCTCCGACGTGGATAAGGCTGTGGAGGCTCGTAAGAAGCACGAGGAGAGGAAACAGAAGGGTGCGAAGACCTCCCACGGGAACAAGCGTTTCAAGGGCGTGAAAGCCTCTGGCGCTTCCCGTAAGATCAAGGGTTCGAAATCAATTTAGTTCATTTATGGACGTAATCAATATGAGGTAGTTATGGCAAACGATAATTCATACGTTCCTTCCCCGGCGGATGTCTCTTCCGTCAAGGAAACCGCCTTGGTGAAGGCTTTCGCCGAGTCTCTTGGCGAGCTTTTCTTTGAAGACTCTATCCGCCACATAGGCGGACGTCCGGCGTTTTCCGCCCCGGACTGGAAGGAACTGTCATCTGTTGACAGGGGTTTCTTCTATGACAAGGCCCTCTTTTGGGCCAAGTACCTTGAGCAGCGTTTCGGCCTTGATGCTATTTTGGGCGGTGATGATATCCGTCCGGATTACCTCGAAGAGGATGTGGCCCGTCAGGTCCACGAGAAGAAAGCGTCCCGGCTTGTGGCTGAAGGGTGGGTGCTGGGGCCGACGACCGACTCGGAGAAGAAGACGTCCCCCACGTTGGTTTACTATGACGATCTCCCGTTCGGGGAAGTCCTTGAGTGTCGCCGTATAGGAGGCATTGTGAATGCAGGACTCAATAACTTCGTTGAAGAGTACCAAAAGGGCATCGACACTGTTGACGAGCTCATTGACAGCAAGGGCAAGCGGTTCAATATCGGTTACGGTATGGCTGTCGAGGCCCTGTCCGATGTCCGTTCCCGTCTGGAGAGCGGTATTGGTTGGAAGAGCTCTTCCCGTCATTATAACTTCACCGGAGTATCCGGCTTTTATCCTAAGTTCTCCCGTGGCAGCGTGTCTATCATGCACGGTGACAAGACCGGCCTGCGGTTTTATCCCAAGGCTGATGGGAGTGTCGGTATGGATGTCCTTTCCGACGCTTTCTCGGCGTATCGTGACATGAGTCCTCTCAATGTCATCTGTGACCTCAGGGACGGGCGTTACTGCCTGGACGGCGCCAACCTGGATCTCCTTCGCAAGGAAACCCACCAGGGACACGAGGTTATCTACGGGCTCCGTTATGGTGAGAGCGCGGCTTTCTGTATCCCGCAGGGTGATGATAGCAAGGAGGATTTGGCCCTGATGCGCGGTCTTACCGAGCGTGAGAAGAACATACGCATTGTCGATGCAAGTGTCTTCTCCCAGGCTATCGAGAAGTGGATGGAGCAGACGATAGGCGGCGGTTTTGAGCCCGCCCAGACTCCGAAGATCATGCATTATCTCTTTGATGGTGAGCATGTCTATTCCGAGAGGGAGAAGTCCCTTGATATGGTTCGTACCGTTTCTCCGGAGGTAGCCTCCGACTGGAAGCTCATCGATGCTCTCCTTGAGGGTGGCGAGAGCCTCCGGTACGAGTTCCAGTCCACTTGTGGTATTGATTCCGGCAGGAAGTTCAAGTTCGCAGATGCCCTCTACCCTTCACCTCTTGTTAGCGAGGAAGCTCTTTTCCTGTGTTCCAAGAATGGTGCGCAGCAACACGGTTTCCTTACCGCAGTGAAGGGTGAGGTTTGTATGTATAAGAGTATGGACGGATTTCTTCAGGGTAGCGAGAAACCCATGAAGGTATTCCCTTCGGTCAAGGACGGTCTCGATTACTTCCGCTCCATTGTGATGCGTAAGGAGAATATCATGCAGGGACGTAGTGAGGTGAGCCGTTACAACAAACAGAAAGGGATTGGTATTAACAAGTAATATATAGCATTATGATAGGACTGATTTCCGGCGATATCATCGCTTCCCCGTATAACAGTGTTCCTACTGCTGATTATTCAAGTATCTTCTTCCCGTTGTTCACTGCTGCGGAACACGTCAGCGTTGACATGGAGAAGCGCCGTTCTTCCGTCAGGAGTTACGAGCCCAAGATGACGACTAACAGTGCCGTAGCCCTTGCGGCTACGGAGTGGTTCCTTCACTCCGATAAGGAAGGAGAGTCGTTCCGTGATTTCCTTGGTGACCGGAACGTTTCTTCCGCACGTCTGCTGTCCGTTTGTGGCCCTATTGTGCGTCTGTCCGGAAGCGAGGCGGAGGCACGCGGCCTTGTGGGGCGTGTCTTCGCTGAGATGAAGCCTGACGGTTCTGCCGAACAGGAAGCCGACATGCTCACCTCCCTTATGTGGCGCTTGAAGCAGAACAAGGGATTCAGCCGTGCTGACCTTGGTTCGTTCCTTGAGGAAGCCGGCTTCCCAGGCATCTATTCGGCGTCGCTCATCCGTCCTTTCCTTGAAGGGACGGTTACGTTCGGTGAGACGCCCGGACACCTTGTGCCGGGTGACGGTAAGAAAAGTGCCGACCCCGCGGCTTACATAGTCGCTGCCGCCGTGGCTCTTGCGTCCGGCGAGTCCTGGGAAGAATGTGTTCGTCGCGCCACGGCCATGGGCGGTGACGCCTCCCTGACGGCTTCCCTCACCGGCGCCCTGGCGGAGTTCCGTTACGGTGGTGTCCCCGATGTCATATCCGTCCGCGCCAAGGATTACCTTGACGACACGCAGAGGGAGACTCTTAACGCCGCCGACAGGCGGGCCGTGTCTACCTCCGTGGGTGAAGGCACGTCTATTGACGAGTTGAACGGCCGTCAGGTCGATGTCATCCGTATGCCGGGTATGCAGTCGGTCTTTGCCGTGGAGCCCGGGGACGTGGAGATGATAGAGGCTATCGAAGCTTCACAACTCTCCATGGGTAATAACTACAGGGTCGTTTCTCCGAAGGAGTTCCGTTCTGTTTATGAGGAGATGTCGCGGCAGCTTGATGCCGACGGCAAGGTTCTTTCGGGCGTATATGTGGAGAATCATCGTCCGGAGATCCGGAGCCTTTGGCTCCAGGATGGCAAGCTGCGTTCCAGCAGCACCCGTGACGGTGTCCGCGTCGTATCGAAGGTCAGCCAGCCTCTTCCTTCGAAGGCTGTTCGCCAGCGTGTCTTCTCGGAGTTCCAGCAGTTCAAGGCGGAGGTGGAGAGGATTAGGACTGAACTTGAGAAGTCCGTCGAGTACAACCCGGCGGAATACGGCGGCAGGCACCTCTCTTTCCCCTCTGCACGTTATCCGGTAGTGTATGACTCTTATGTTGAGATTTACGAGAACGGTATCTGCAGGGGCCGCTGCGGCCTTAACGCTGATGGTCTGTTCTCGGTGTTCACTAACTCTCCTGAGTACACTTTCCATGGTGAAGGGATAGAGGGAGTGCTTAACACGAGGGAGTTCTTCACCAAGGGAATGAATATGAAGCAATGCCTTGCAGCGCTGAATTTCTTCATTCTTGATATCGGTCTTTCTCCTGATGAGGAAGAGGCCAAGCACCTCAAGGATAACGACGAGGAGGCAATCGCAATTCGTAAGAAGTACGGTTCTAATTACGATGCCGTCCTGAAGGATATGGGTGTGTACTTTACCCGCAAGGAGGCCGAGGATGAGAGAAGGGCTCACCCCGAGGACACGGCGGAGATTAAGCTTCTTCCCGAAGCCGTAACCCCTGCGGTGGCTACCCTGTCTCCGGAGGAGAAGGCCGCACGTGAGGCACGGCGGGCGGCCAGCGAGGCGGATTACGCATCGCGGGGAGTCACCGACCTGGTTACGCTCAGGGACTCCGAGGCTCATAAGGGTTCCGTGTTCACTATCGGACACTCCAACATGGAGATTGATGATTTTATCAAGAACCTCAAGCGTCATGGTATCGAGGTGCTTTGTGACGTGCGTTCGTTCCGTCAGTCACGATTTGCGCCGCAGTTCAATGAGGCGGCGTTGGAGAAGGCCCTTGCTGCGGCCGGCATAGAATACGAGGTGTTTGACAGTCTTGGCGGCCAGCAGAAGGGTTCCACCAGCAGGGTGTTGACCTATGACGAGGTCGTGAAGAAGTCCGCATTCAAGAATGATATTGACGTCTTACGTAGCAATGCCCGTAAGGGCCTCCGTTTCGCTCTCATGTGTAGTGAGGGTGATGCACTGGAGTGTCATCGTATGCTCCTTATCGGTCGCGCACTGGCTCATCCGGAGTACTCGCATCCTCAGGAGACCGCGAAGGAATTGGCAAAGCTTGAGAAGCTCCAGGAAGCGGTTGCCGTTGCTGAGAAGGCTGCTACTCCTTACCAGGAGCGCAAGACCCGCAAGGAACTTCGTGAGCAGCTGGAGAAGATTGACAAGAGCCTGGTCGAAAAGAGGAACGAACTGGAGAAGCGTATCAAGAATCTTCATCATGACAACCTCATGGCTATCGAAGATGCTCATAAAAAGCTGGATTCATTCAATGAATCAAGGAAGTATACTCCTGTTGATGTGGAGCATATCGCCCGGAGGGGGTATGTCGTTTCCCAGGAAAGGCTCGAAACCGACCTTCAGGAGCGTTACGAGCTCGTCTATAAGGACGCTGTATCTAAACTGAAGGATACTGACAAGAAGCCTTCGTTGCTGGAGTTCGCTTTCAGCGCTGCCGAGGAGTCCATACGTGATAAGCAGTCTGCAAAGAAACAGGTGCGCCGCAGGCTGGCCGAGACGTCCAAGAAAAAGGCTTACAGAAAGGGATTTAAAAAGTAGCTTTGTTATAGAACACGACATTCATAACAATGCTCAGGGAAAAGATAAAACTATTGGTCGCAAACGCTAAAACTTGATTGATATGACACTGATGACATCAGCAATCGTTGGACTTGGTCTTGCTATTGCAAATACCACTCTCAGAAGCGGGGTTTTGAAGAAGACAGGTGGTCGGTTTGGTTGGAGGAATTTTCTTTCCGCCCTTCCTGTTTTCATTGCGCCTTTCATGGCTGGTTTCAGCTTTGCTGGTATTGTTGCCACTGCGCTTTTTGCGCTGCCTCTTATTATAAACTCT
>CAMOVV010000060.1 GCA_946627685.1 uncultured Bacteroidales bacterium | reverse complement strand
TTATCAGCTACCCCCGCCATGAGTATTTCCGCCGCATCTTATGCGACGTGATCGGCCGGGATGTAGAGTCGGGAAGACTGCCCGCGGGCGAGATTGACACCATCGGCGGCATGATTTCTGACATATGCTATGGCAATGCCAAGAACTATTTCAACTTCTAACATAATATGAGCACCCAGAAGAAATTGATGACCAACTGGCGCTGGTGGCTGTGCATGCTGCTTTTCGTCGCCACCACGGTGAATTATCTCGACCGTCAGGTACTTTCCCTCACCTACGAGGGCTTCATCAAGCCGGAATTTGGCTGGACTGACGCAAATTATGGCACGATAACGTCGCTGTTCTCCATACTCTATGCAGTGTTCTGCCTCTTCGCAGGGAAATTTGTGGACTGGATGGGGACGAAGAAGGGCTATCTCATCGCCATCGGGGTGTGGTCCTTCGGCGCCGTCCTTCACGCCGCCTGCGGCTGGGGTACGGTCCATCTGGTCAGCGGAGTTGATTCCGTCGCAGCGCTCAAGGCGGGGGCCGTCGCCGGTCAGACCATGAGCATGGTGGCGACCGTGTCGGTGTATCTTTTCATCCTTTGCCGCGGCATCCTGGCCCTCGGCGAGGCCGGCAACTTCCCCGCCGCCATCAAGGTAACTGCCGAGTATTTCCCCAAGAAAGACAGGGCGTTTGCCACGTCCATTTTCAATGCAGGAGCCTCCGTGGGTGCCCTCGCCGCCCCTTTGTGCATCCCGCCCCTTGCCAAACTCCTCGGCTGGGAATGGGCCTTCATCATTATCGGCGCCCTCGGTTTCGTGTGGATGTTCTTCTGGGCGTTCATGTACGACAAGCCTGAAGAGAGCCGGTTCGTGAACGAAGCGGAACTGACCTACATCCACCAGGATGACGAGGAAGAGGCCCGCGAGAGGGCCGAGGCCGCGAAGGCTGCGGCGGGAGAGCCCAGGTTCAGCCTCCTGGAGTGTTTCAAGTTCCGGCAGACCTGGTCTTTCGTCATCGGAAAATTCTTCACCGACGGAGTGTGGTGGTTCTTCCTGTTCTGGGCCCCGTCTTATTTCACCAACCAGTTCGGAATCAAGATGACCGAGCCTCTGGGACAGTTGCTTATCTTCACCCTCTACGCCATCGTGACAGTGGTTTCCATCTTCGGCGGTTATCTTCCCAAGATATTTGTCGAGAAGAAGGGGATGCACCCTTATCCGGGCAGGATGAGGGCCATGCTGATTTTCGCCTTCTTCCCGCTTCTGGCCCTTCTGGCACAGCCCCTCGGGGTCCATTCCCCCTGGTGGCCCGCCATCCTCATAGGCCTTGCGGCTGCCGGCCATCAGGCCTGGAGCGCGAACATCTTCAGCACGGTCGGTGACATGTTCCCCAAGAGCGCAGTCGCCACCGTCACGGGCATCGGCGCCATGGCTGGAGGTGTAGGCTCGATGATAATCCAGAAGGTCGCCGGAAACCTCTTTACCTATGCGGAAAATGCCGGCGAGGCCTTCACCTTCCTGGGCTTCAGCGGAAAGCCCGCGGGCTACTTCATGGTGTTCTGCTTCTGCGGAATAGCCTACCTGCTGGCCTGGTTCCTCATGAAGAGCCTCGTACCCAGGTACAAGCCCGTGGTCGGCTAGCGGTCTTCGCTCTTTCGCTCCTAAAAACAAATGAAAAGCACGATTCCTGATGGTTTCGTGCTTTTTTCGTCGTGGCGCAGGTTCGTTGGCTCGCAGGGGCGTCGGGGCCGGTACGCCGGTTATTCTGTCAGCAGGCGGGCAAGGTCTTCGGGCCCGGTGCCGTCGAGGTAGTCGGAAACGGGGAAGGAGGCGAGGGCCCTGAGGATTGATTCCCGGTCGAAACGCAGGCCCGTGAGCCTTTGTTCCAAAGCTGAGACTTTCAGGTTCCCGAGAAAGTCTCCGGACAAGGAAATGCTGTCGATAACTCCGCGGTCAAGGCTGACGGAGGCCTCTACGGTGCCGCAGGGGAGCCTTTTCCTTTTCACGAGGCCGGCCTGGCGGGAATGACCGTAAATCCACTCCCAGGTCGAGAACTTTTCTTCAGCGGACTTGCGGACGGCCGCCATCATCTCTTCCGTCAGGGGAATCTCCCCGTCGCCGTCCGCGAGAAAGTCGTGAATGCGGGAGCGCACCGTCTCGAGGGTCATGCCGGGGGGCAGATGGTCCTTGAGATTGGTGACACGGCTTCTGACGGAGGCTATGCCCTTTGCCTCGACCTTGGAGCCCGGCACCGAGAGGGCGTTTGTCAGGGCGTCGATATCGACGTCATACATGAGAGTGCCGTGGACGAGCTCGTTGTCGTGGGACACTCTCCTTGCGTAACCGGAGACTTTGCGTCCGTCCACGAAGATGTCGTTCCTGCCTGTGAGGGTAGCATCCACTCCCAGCGACCTCAGCGCCCAGACGAACGGCCCGGGCGTAGCGCCTTTTCCAATGATGGTGTAGTTGAGGTTGTTGAGGTCGTGATAGACGGCCCCTCCCCCGGTCACCCTTCTTGCCAGAAGCACCCCGTGCTCCCTTATCCATCCGAGATTGACCTCCGAATAGGCGTTCTGGTTCAGGCCGATAATGACGGACGGGCGGTTCTGCCACAGATAGAAGAAAGGCCCGTCGGAAGGATTGTTCTCCAGCAGATACTCGTCCAATGCGAGGTTGAACCAGGGATCGGTGGAGCCGTTGGAGATGAATTTCATTAATCTTTAGCTTTGAGCGCCTTGCCGAAGAGGCAGAACATATAGAGCCAGATGACGGTCAGCACCACGATGGCTGCGATATGGGTGCCGGCGCCCTGGGATGCCGCTCCGAGAATCGGGGGAACTATGGCTCCGCCGATAAGGCCCATCATAAGGAGGGCGGACACTTCGTTGGCGTTCTCGGGCCTGTGCTTGAGGGCGAGGGACATGACGATGGCGAAGAGGTTGGCATAGCCTAGGCCGAAGAGCGCCACGCAGATGTATGCGGCGACCTTGGAGGGAACGACGGCAAGGGCGGCGATGCCAACGAGGGCGAGAATCACGCTGCACTTGTAGAAGTTCTTTTCGGAAATTTTCATGAGGAGGATGCCTCCGAGGAAGGCTCCGACGGCTTTGGCGGCGAAGTAGATGCTGTTGCCGCGGTCTCCTGCCGCTGCGTCAAGGCCGAACTTGTCCTGCAGGTAGGCGGGGAAGGTGACGTTCATTCCCACATCGACTCCCACGAGGACGAGGATGGCGAGGAAGTAAAGGAGAATGAAGGGGTCCTTGAGAAGGGCGAGGGCTCCGCCGAAGCTGAGGTCGGTGGCTGCATCCTTTGCCTTGGACTCCTCTATGCGGGTGAACCATAGCCAGATGAGAGCGATGAGGGAAACGACGGCATAGACGGGGAAGATGAACTTCCAGCCGAAGGCCATTCCGGAGAAGGCCGCTACCAGGATGGGGGTGATGAAGGAGCAGACGGACTTCACGAACTGTCCCAGGGTGAGGGTGCTGGTGAGGGTGTCGCCGCTCACGACGTCGGTCACGAGGGGGTTGAGGGACACCTGGAGGATGGTGTTGGCAATGCCGAGGAGGACGATGGCGATGATGACCGTGACCATGCTGTAGTCCACCAGCATCACGAGGAAGGCCACCGTCTGCACCGCAAAGCTCAGAAGTACGGTCGATTTGCGGCCTATCTTGTTCATCATCATAGCCACGGGGATGGAGAGGATGAAGAACCAGATGAAGAGGGCGGTCGAGAGGGAATTGGCCATGACGTCGCTCAGGGCGAAATCCGCCTTGATGTGGTTGGTGGCCACGCCGATGATGTCCACGAATCCCATGATGAAGAATCCGAACATCACGGGAAGGATTGCTTTCAGGTTACTTTTGCTCATTGTGCTATCAGTTTTGGAATTAGTTCCGTTTATTCCTCAAATATAATAAAAATATCTTTCCGTTGCGAACGGAAGGGAGAATCATCTTTTCAGCATTTCCCTGATGACAGGGGCAATATATTCTTTTACAATGGGATAAGGGGGAAGATGGCCTCCCGGGAAATCCCGCCTCCTCCCGGGGTAGTGCAGGGAGAACTCGTCCCCGCACCGCACGAGCTCGTCCCCGGTCGCGAACATCCCTGCGGTGATGGCGGCTTCCTCCTTCGAAATATTGTCGAACTGCGTGGTTTCCAGGTCTTTGTATCCCAGGCAGATAGCCCTGTCAATCGTGAAGGTGAGGGCTCCGTCCTTCCTTGGGGAGAGGTATTTGTTCTCTCCGACCATCGTGGCGAGTAGTCGGGAAGGGTGGAAATCGGGGTTGACGAGGACTTTCCGGCGTCCCCTGAGTTTTTGGGCGAGAAAGCCTCCGAGGGAGAGTCCGACCACGATGTCCGGGTCTTCCTTCCGGCAAATGTCTTCCAGGGCGGCGAGGGCTTCGGCCGGGTCTATCGGGAAGTCGGGGGAGAGCACCTCGCAGGGCCGCAGGAGGATTCTCAGCGTATCCGCCATCTTGTACGCCCCGGACGAGGCAAGGCCGTGTATGAAAAGAAGTTTTGTCATCGTCTCGGATTTCTTCCGCTAAGTTAGTGTTTTTTTTGCACCTCTCGCCGGAAAAACATAAATTTGGGATATGAAAAAATTATTCATTCTGGCGGTGGCGGCCATAGTGGCCCTCCCGGTCCAATCCATTGCAAAGGTCAGGCTTCCGGCCCTTTTTTCCGACAATATGGTCCTCCAGAGGAATTCCTCTCCGGAGTTCCGCGGGCTTGCATCTCCCGGCAGCCACGTGACAATCAAGGCTTCGTGGGGAGGAACCTCCTGGCGTACAAAGGCTTCCGAGACGGGGGAGTGGAGGGTGAAGATAGCCACCCCGGAGGCCGGGGGTCCGTACACCATAACCATATCCGACGGGCAGCCTGTCACGCTTAAGAATGTTTTGGTGGGGGAAGTGTGGGTGTGCGGCGGCCAGTCCAATATGGAATTCAGGGTCCGCGAGGGTGTTGTCGGTATGGAGGATATCTTGAAGGAATCGTCTGAATACGAGAAGGTCAGGCTCCTGCATATCAAGTATGGAATGTCGCCGAGGCCTTCCGAGGAGGTCTTCACGGAGAGCGGCGAGGGCTGGGAAATGAGCTGCCCGGAGAGCGTGCGTGAGTTCGCCGCGACGGGATATCATTTCGGGCTGGAGCTTTATAAGAAGCTGGGCATTCCTGTCGGCCTGATTGAGAGCTGCTGGGGCGGCACCGAAATCGAGGGGTGGATCAGCGGGGGAAGCCTGTCCCAGGTGCCGGAATATGCTGGGACCGTGGAAATGTTGTCGGGATATCCCGAGGATTATAAGGCGAGGGAGGAACTCTATTTCAAGGAGTTGGACGGGTGGATCGCTTCGGCGGAGGCTGCGGAGAAGAAATTCTATGAGGGCAAGGACCTCAGGACCTGGGCGCTTTGCGACTTTGACGATTCTTCGTGGAGGAATGTGACTTTCCCCGGCTTCCTTCAGGACCAGGAGCCTCTGGAGATAGTGTCTAACGGTGTGTATTATTGCCGAAGGACGGTGGAGATTCCGCAGGAATGGGCTGGAAAGGACCTTGACCTTTATTTTTCATCCGTGGACGACAGGGACATCTCCTTTTTCAACGGCGTCGAGGTCGGCCGCAGGGACTATTATCTTGACAAGAGGAATTACAGGGTGCCGGGAAGCCTTGTAAAGCCCGGCAAGGCCGTAATCGGGCTTCGGATTCTGGATAATGCGGGGAAGTGCTCGATTGGCGGAGAGAATGGCCGCCAGCTCTATCTGCAGGGGCCGGACGGGAGCAGGATTGACCTTTCGGGCATTTGGAAGTACAAGATTCCCGACTGGCAGGCTTCCATTCCGCGGGTGCCTTACAGGACCTTCATCGGCCCCAATATTCCTACCTTCCTGTACAATGCCATGATTCATCCGCTCACGAAATATCCCGTCAGGGGCGCAATCTGGTATCAGGGTGAGGCGAATCTCGGCAGGACGTCCCTGTATGGCGACCTCATGACCCTCCTTGTCCGGGATTGGAGGAAGGCCTGGGGACTGCCTCTTGATTTCTATATCTGCAACCTTCACAATTATATCGAAGTCTATTCGAGCGATACCAAGTCGAGGTATGCTGAAATGCGTGAGGTTCAGAGCAATACGGCATGGAACCTGGAGCATTGCGGCCAGGCTGTGCTGCTGGATGCGGGGGACCCTTATGATACCCATCCGAAGGACAAGGCTATTGTTGGGCATCGGCTTGCCCTTCAGGCGTTTAACAAGAGTTATGGTATGAAGGACGTGGTTTGCGACGGGCCGAGGTATGCCGGCTATTCGATTGAGGGCCGGAGCGTGCGGCTGCGTTTTACGGAACTGGCAGGCGGCCTTCGTACGTCTGACGGGCTGGCGCCGAGGGGATTTGCCGTGGCTGTGCCTGACCATGTGGTCCATAAGGCTTCTGCGAGGATTGAGGGGGATTGCGTTGTGGTCGATTGCCCGGAGGTGGAGTTCCCTCTTGCAGTGAGATATGCGTGGCATGACAATCCGGACTGCAACCTTGTCAATTCGGCCGGGCTTCCTTCCACTTCGTTCAGGACGGATAATTGGGAGTTCGAAAAGGAATGATTGTCATTTTGAGCGAAGCATCTCCGTCATTCAGAGCGAAGCGAAGAATCTTCTCCCGTCGCTAATAGTTTATTATCCGCAGTTCGTCGGCGGAGTAGAGGAACTTGTCCACGAAATCGGGAGCCACCCTTCCGAGAATCATCAGAGCAAGGAGGAATACCGCCGCGACTGCGACTATCCCTACGAGAATCCAGACCCATATCGCAAGGCCCTTCTTCTCCGGCCCTTCTTCACTTACTGCTTCCGTTTCCGCAGGGGTACTTTCCTCCACCGTTTCGGTGGGAGTTTCCCCTACTGTTTCGATTGGAGTATCGGCCTCTGTCTCGGTAGGAGTTTCGATTTCCGTCTCAATTTCCGCCTTGGCG